>NZ_JBEYWE010000023.1:0-123985 GCF_040644295.1 Streptomyces sp. NPDC047000 | reverse complement strand
GGTTGATAGGCCGGATCTGGAAGCCAGGCAACTGGTGGAGGTGACCGGTACTAATAGGCCGAGGGCTTGTCCTCAGTTGCTCGCGTCCACTGTGTTAGTTCTGAGGCAACGACCGTTGCCGGCTTTGAGCTGAACACACAATTGAAGAGTGTGCTTGTTCGCTCGAAACCATTAGGGTTTCGGTGGTCATAGCGTGAGGGAAACGCCCGGTTACATTTCGAACCCGGAAGCTAAGCCTCACAGCGCCGATGGTACTGCAGGGGGGACCCTGTGGGAGAGTAGGACACCGCCGAACAATCTTTGGAAGGACCCCTGGTCCCAGCGTTCAGCTGGGACCAGGGGTCCTTTCGTTTTTCCGGAGCGCGCCGGGTATCCGGCCGCGCGAGAACACTTGCAGTGCAAAGACAGGAGTCACCATGTCCACCAACTCTCCCGACGACCGACCGGAGCGCGACCCGCGGCGCCGGGACGGTGGGGACCGCGGCGATCGCGGGGACCGTGGTGGTTACCCGCGTCGTGACGACAACCGCGGCGGCGGTGGTTATCCCCGTCGTGATGACAACCGTGGTGGCGGTAGTGCTTACCCGCGTCGCGATGACCGGCGTGACAGTGACCGTGGGCCGCGTCCGGCGTATCAGCGTGACGACCGGGACCGTGGGCCGCGCCGTGACGACCGGGGCGAGCGCCCCGCCTTCCGCCGCAACGACGACCGCCCGGCTTTCCGCCGCGACGACAACCGCGGCGGCGGTGGTTATCCCCGTCGTGATGACAACCGTGGTGGCGGTAGTGCTTACCCGCGCCGTGACGACCGGCGTGACAGTGACCGTGGGCCGCGTCCGGCCTACCAGCGCGACGACCGCCGCGATGACCGTCGGGACGACCGGCGTGGCGACGACCGTCCGGCTTTCCGCCGCGACGACAACCGCGGTGGCGGTGGTGGCTACCCGCGTCGTGACGACAACCGTGGTGGCGGTGGTGGCTACCCGCGTCGTGACGACCGGCGTGACAGTGACCGTGGGCCGCGTCCGGCGTATCAGCGTGACGACCGGGACCGTGGGCCGCGCCGTGACGACCGGGGCGAGCGCCCCGCCTTCCGCCGCAACGACGACCGCCCGGCTTTCCGCCGCGACGACGACCGCCCCGCCCCCCGTCGCGACGACGACCGTGGTGGCTACCCGCGTCGTGATGACAACCGTGGTGGCGGTAGTGCTTACCCGCGTCGCGATGACCGGCGTGACAGTGACCGTGGGCCGCGTCCGGCCTACCAGCGAGACGACCGGGACCGTGGGCCGCGTCGGGACGACCGGGGCGAGCGCCCCGCCTTCCGCCGCAACGACGACCGTCCGGCTTTCCGCCGCAACGACGACCGTCCGGCTTTCCGCCGCAACGACGACCGTCCGGCTTTCCGCCGCAACGACGACCGCCCCGCCCCCCGTCGCGACGACGACCGTGGTGGCTACCCGCGTCGTGATGACAACCGTGGTGGCGGTAGTGCTTACCCGCGTCGCGATGACCGGCGTGACAGTGACCGTGGGCCGCGTCCGGCCTACCAGCGCGACGACCGGCGTGGCGACGACCGCGGCGGCTACCGACGCGACGACCGGCGTGAGGACACCCGGGGTGACCGTGGTGGCTTCCGCGGGGGCCGGGACGACCGTGGTGACCGCGGGCCCCGGCGTGACGATCGCGGCGGGCGGCCCGGCGGGTTCCGCGGGCGTGACGACCGGCGCGACGACCGCCGTGGCGGTGGGGGCTTCCGGGATGACCGGGACCGTGAGCCGATCAAGCGGCTGCCGATCCCCGAGGACGTCACCGGCGAGGAGATCGACAAGGACGTACGCCAGGAACTGCAGAGCCTCCCGAAGACGCTCGCCGAGGACGTCGCCAAGAACCTGGTGATGGTCGCCCGGCTCATCGACGAGGAGCCGGAGCGCGCCTACGCCTACTCCAAGGTCGCCCTGCGCCTCGCGTCGCGTGTCGCAGCCGTACGGGAGGCTGCGGGGTTCGCGGCGTACGCCAACCAGAACTACGCCGAGGCGCTCGCCGAGTTCCGGGCCGCGCGCCGGATGACCGGCAACCAGGAGCTGTGGCCCCTGATGGCCGACTGCGAGCGCGGCCTCGGGCGTCCCGAGAAGGCGCTGGACATGGCCGGCGCGCCCGAGGTGCAGAAGCTCGACAAGTCGGGGCAGGTCGAGATGCGGCTCGTCGCCGCAGGCGCCCGGCGTGACCTGGGGCAGCTGGACGCGGCCATCGTGACGCTGCAGAGCTCCGAGCTGGCCTCCAGCTCCGTGCAGCCGTGGACCGCGCGACTGCGGTACGCCTATGCGGACGCGCTGCTGGCCGGAGGCCGGGAGGGCGAGGCGCGGGAGTGGTTCGCGAAGGCCGTCGAGGCGGACCGCGACGGCAGCACCGACGCCTCCGACCGGCTGGCCGAACTGGACGGCGTGGACTTCGTCGACGCCTTGGACGAGGAAACCGACGAGGAAGCCGCCGAGGACATCGCCGAGGACATCGCATCGGAGTCCACGCCCGAGCCCGCAGATGCGGACGACGACGAGGCCGACGACGACGATGACGAAGACGTCGTCGTGACCTCCGCTGCCGACACGGCCGACGAGGACAAGCCGGCGGAGGCCGTCGACAAGGACTGACCTCCCGCGGTGAGCACAAGCCGCGGACGACGGGGGAGGGGAAACCGGACCGGTTCCCCCTCCCCCGTCTCCGTCAGATGTCTCCGTCAGACGTCCAGCGCCCGCAGCACCAGCCCCGACGCCGGCTTCGGCCCGAACGACGTCGACTTGCGCGGCATCGTGACGCCCTGGCGGGCCAGATCGCGCACGATGTCCTCGCGGACCGGGTGCATCAGCACCGCCGTACCGCCGTCGCGTTCCGCTTTCCGGACCGTGGCCGCGGTGTCGTGGATGTAGGCGATGTGCTCGGGCGAGTTCTCGGGGACGTGCCAGACCTCGGCCAGGAGCGCCGCGTGCAGCACCGTGGCGTCGAGGGACCGCCAGGCGGCGGGGCGGTCGGCCGGCACCGTACGGGCCAGGAGGCCGGGGGCGGGACGGTCGACCAGGTGGAAGGCGCCGTCGCCCGCGAGGAGATACGCGTTGCCCGCGCAGGCCGCGTCCCCGAGGGCCTCCAGGGCCTCGGCCAGCGGCACCTCCAGGCGGCTCACCCGGCAGACCCCGTCGAGCGCGGCGACCGCCCGGGAGACCGGCAGACGGTGCAGCAGACGGTGGATGGCGCGCACCCGCAGCGGATAGCGGGCGGTGTCGACGAGCAGGACCAGGCCGAAGTCCCAGGGGCCGGGGGAGACGTGCTCGGCGCGCAGGCGCCGGTAGGTCGCCCAGCGGTGGTGGCCGTCGGCGATCAGGGCCTGGTGCCGGGCGAGATCCTCTTGGAGGGTCGCCGTCTCGGCGGGGTCCGTGACGGCCCACAGCCGGTGGCAGAACCCGTCCTCCGTGGTCGTCGACAGCAGGGGCGGGCGTCCGGCCACGTGTTCCACGAGGCCGGTACCGGCGTCCGCGCCGTCGCCGCGGTAGGTGAGGAGCAGGGGCTCGAGGTTCGCCGAGGTGGCGCGCATCAGGTCGGCGCGGTCGGCGACGATGTGCGGCATGACGTCCTCGTGGGGCAGGACGACACCCTCCGAGGGGTCCGACAGGCGCAGGGCGCCGATGACACCGCGCTGGAGCAGGCCGTCGCCGTCGCGCTGCTCGTAGACGTACAGGCCCGGTTCGGGGTCGGCGGTCAGGACGCCCTCGGAGAGCCAGCGCCGCAGGGTGGCGGCGGCCTGCGCGTTGCGGGCGGCCGGGGTGGCGGCCTGCGGGAGGATCAGGCGCACGATGTTGTGCGGGTCCGCGTCCTCGAGGTGGTGCAGGCCGTCGGGCCGTACGACGACGTCGTAGGGCGGGGATGTCACGGCGGCCAGGCTGCCGACCCGGTCGGGGGCGTAGCGAAGGCCTCGGAACGGGGTGAGTTCCAGGCCGGGGCGCTCCGTCGCGTCCTGGTGACCTGCTGTGTTCATCCCGGCATCGTACGTGTGTCAGTGGCAGGGGAGATGATCGGGTGGCATGGGGGATGATCGGGGGGAACCGGTGCAAGAGGACCGGGGAAGACGTGTGGGTACCGGTGCCGGGATCGGGGCCGGGGCCGTTTCGGCGAGGAGCGATGTGCAATGAGTCAGGGCGTGGACCGGGCCTTCAGGACGGGACCCGACGGAAGTGACCGGGCCCTGGGCGCGGCGTACGACACGGCGCTCCTCGACCTGGACGGCGTGGTGTACGCGGGCGGCGAGGCGATCGTGCACGCGGTCGACTCGCTGGCGGCGGCGCGCGAGGGCGGTATGCACCTGGCGTACGTCACCAACAACGCGCTGCGTACGCCGGCCGCGGTGGCCGCGCATCTGACGGAGCTGGGCATAGCGGCCGCGGCGGAGGACGTCATCACGTCGGCGCAGGCGGTCGCGCGGCTGATCAGCGAGCAGGTGCCGGCCGGGGCGCGGGTGCTGGTGATCGGTGGTGACGGGCTGCGGGTGGCGCTGCGGGAGCGCGGGCTCGAGCCGGTGGAGTCCGCCGACGACGACCCGGCGGCGGTGGTGCAGGGGTACGGCGGGCCCGAGTTGCAGTGGGGCCGTTTCGCGGAGGCGAGCTACGCCATCGCGCGCGGCGTGCCCTGGTTCGCGTCCAACACCGATCTGACGATCCCCAGCGGGCGCGGCATCGCCCCGGGCAACGGCGCCGCGGTGCAGGTGGTGCGCACGGCCACCGGGGCCGAGCCGCAGGTGGCGGGCAAGCCGCTGCCCCCGATGCACCGGGAGACGATCCTGCGTACCGGCGCCGAGCGGCCGCTGGTGGTCGGGGACCGGCTCGACACGGACATCGAGGGCGCGTTCAACGGCGGCGTCGACTCGCTGCTCGTCCTCACCGGCGTCACCGACGGCGCCCAGCTGCTCGCGGCCCCGCCGCACCGCCGCCCGACCTACGTGGACGCCGATCTGCGCGGGCTGCTCACCCCGCAGCCGGAGGTCTCGGCGGCCGGGGACGGCTTCCGGTGCGGTGGCTGGACGGCGACGGCGAGCGGTACGGCGGGCGGGGCGGGGAGCCGCGGCCGGCTGGAGCTGGACGGCGACGGCGAGGCGCTCGACGGGCTGCGGGCGCTGTGCGCGGCGGCCTGGACGGCGGCCGGGGACGGCTCCTGCGAGCTGGACGGCGGGAAGGCACTGGCGCGACTGGGCCTGTGACCCGTCGCCGGCGGGGCGGGACCGGCCGACCGTATCGATATCACCCGCGAAGTTAGGTTAACCTAACCTGCGTGTTGGTCGACGGTCTCCCCGAACAGCGCGCGGACGCCGCTCCCGCGCCCCCGAAGCGGCGGACGGCCAGGGCCCTCGGGCTGCTGGTCTCCGCCGGGATCCTGGTGCTGGTCGCCCTGGCGAGCATCGCGATCGGCGCCAAGGACCTGCCCCTCGCCCAGGTCTGGCACGGCCTGTTCCACGACACCGGGACCTACGGCGACGTGGTGGTCGGCGAGCGGATCGACCGCACCCTGCTCGGACTGCTCGCGGGCGCCGCACTCGGTCTCGCCGGAGCCGTGCTGCAAGCCCTGACCCGCAATCCGCTCGCCGACCCGGGGCTGCTCGGCATCAACGCCGGTGCCTCGGCGGCGGTGGTCACGGCGATCAGCTTCCTCGGTGTGACCAGCCTCAGCGGCTATGTCTGGTTCGCGTTCCTCGGGGCGGCCGCCGTCGGCGCCCTGGTGTGGTTCCTCGGAGGGAGCCGGGGCGCGACCCCGGTGCGGCTGGCGCTGGCCGGTACGGCGATCAGCGCGGCGCTGTACGGCTATCTCCAGGCCGTGATGATCACCGACGACGCCGCCCTCGGCCGGATGCGGTTCTGGACGGTGGGCTCGCTGGCCTCGGCCACCGGCGCCACCGTGGGACAGGTACTGCCGTTCCTCGCCGCCGGCACGGTCCTCGCCCTGCTGCTCGCCCGGCCGCTCAACGCCCTGGCGATGGGCGACGACACCGCCCGCGCCCTCGGCGCCGACCTGAACCGCACCCGGGCGCTGGCCATGCTGGCGGCCACCGTGCTGGCCGGGGCGGCCACCGCGGCCTGCGGGCCGATCGTGTTCGTCGGGCTGATGGTTCCGCACGCCGTGCGCTCCTTCACCGGACCCGACCAGCGCTGGATCCTGCCGTACGCGGCGCTTCTCTCGCCCGTGCTGCTGCTCGGCGCCGACATCGTCGGCCGGCTCGTGGCGCGGCCCGCCGAACTCCAGGTCGGGGTCGTCACCGCGCTCATCGGCGGCCCGGTCTTCATCCTGCTCGTACGACGCCGGAGGACGACCCAGCTGTGAGCACCGACGCCACGAACACCACCGACGCCACGAACACCGCCGACACCACCGGCGTCGCCGCCACCACCGGTGTCACCGGCTTCCGGGGTGCCCGCGCGCTGCGCACCCCCGGCGGGCTGTCCTTCCGGCTCGACGCCCGCGTGATCACCGTGGTGACCCTGCTGCTGCTCGCCGCCCTCACCGTCGCCGTCCTCCTGATCGGCACCGGCGACTTTCCGATCTCCGCAGGCGACGTCCTCAGGACCCTGCGGGGTGACGGCAACCCCGGCCAGGAGTTCATCGTCCGCGAGCTGCGGCTGCCCCGGGTCCTCGTCGGCCTGCTCGTCGGCGCCTCGCTGGGCCTCGCCGGGGCGCTGTTCCAGTCGGTCACCCGCAATCCGCTGGGCAGCCCGGACGTGCTCGGCCTCTCGCAGGGCGCCACGGCCGGTGCGCTCACCGTGATCGTGCTGTTCTCCGGCAGCGCCGCCGCCGTCACCCTCGGGGCGCTGGCAGGGGGCCTGGTGACCGGCGTCGCCATCTATCTGCTCGCCTGGAGACAGGGCGTGCACGGCTACCGCCTCGTCCTCGTCGGCATCGGCGTGTCCGCCGTCGTCACCGCCGTCAACGGCTATCTGATCACCAAGGCCGACTTCGTCGACGCCGCGCGTGCGATCGTGTGGATGACCGGCTCCCTCAACGGCCGGGACTGGACCCAGGTGTGGCCGCTGCTCGCCCTGTGCGCCGTCCTCGTCCCGCTCGTCCTCGCCAACGCCCGCGGGCTGCGGATGACGGAGATGGGCGACGACGTGTCGTACGCCCTGGGCGTGCGGGTCGAGCGCGTACGGCTGCTGCTGCTCGGTTCCGCCGTCCTGCTGACCGCCGCGGCCACCGCCGCCTGCGGTCCCGTCGGCTTCGTGGCGCTGACCGCGCCGCAGCTCGCCCGGCGGCTGACCCGGTCGCCCGGACCCAACCTGGTGCCGTCCCTGTGCATGGGCGCCGCCCTGCTGGTCGCCTCCGACCTCGCCTCGCAGCGGCTCTTCGGCGCCGACCAGCTGCCCGTCGGGGTGGTCACCGGCGTCCTCGGCGGCCTCTACCTGCTGTGGCTGCTGGTCACCGAGCGCAGGGCGGGACGGATATGAGCACCGCCGACCGGCCCGGTACCACCGTCGACCGGCCCGGTACCACCGCCGACCGGCCCGGTACCACCGCCGACCGGTCCGACACCCCGAGACGCCATCCGAGGAGCACCGTGAACCGCCTGTCCGCCGAGGACGTCACCCTCGCCTACGACCAGCGCGTCATCGCCGAGCGGCTGTCGGTGCGGATCCCCGACCGGTCCTTCACGGTGATCGTCGGCCCGAACGCGTGCGGCAAGTCGACGCTCCTGCGGGCCCTGTCGCGGATGCTCCGGCCCAGCCGGGGCCGGGTGCTGCTGGACGGGCAGGTCATCCAGTCGATGCCCGCCAAGAAGGTCGCCCGGACCCTCGGACTGCTGCCCCAGTCGTCGATCGCGCCGGACGGCATCACCGTCGGCGACCTCGTCGGCCGTGGCCGCTACCCCCACCAGGGCCTGCTGCGCCAGTGGTCGGCCGAGGACGAGCGGGTCGTCCGCGAGTCCATGGAACGCACCGGGGTGGCCGCGCTCGCGGACCGCTACGTCGACGAGCTGTCCGGCGGGCAGCGTCAGCGCGTGTGGATCGCGATGGCGCTGGCCCAGCAGACGCCGCTGCTGCTGCTCGACGAACCGACGACCTACCTCGACATCCAGCACCAGATCGACGTCCTCGACCTGTGCGCCGAACTGCACGAGGAACACGGCCGCACCCTGGTCGCCGTGCTGCACGACCTCAACCACGCCGCCCGCTACGCCACCCACCTCATCGCCCTGCGCGGCGGCGAGGTCGTCGCCGAGGGCGCCCCGCACGACATCGTCACGGCCGAACTGGTGGAGGCCGTGTTCGGACTCCGCTGCCAGGTCATCGAGGACCCCGAGACGGGCACCCCGCTGGTGGTCCCGGCCGCGCGCAAGGCCCGCAGGGCCGCTCGTACCGGTCCGGGCCGCCCGGTGCCGGAGGCCGCCGCTACAGAAGCTTCCTGAGCCGGAACAGGTCCATCAGCCCCGCCTCCAGCTTCACCCGGCCGGCACCCCATGCCTTGGCGAAGTTCAGCTCACCGCCGACCAGGGCGAGCAGGTCGTCACCGGCCAGGGTGAGCCGGATCTGCGCCTTCCTGGGCGGAGCGCCGGGAAAGGTCTCGTCGACCACTATCCGGCCGCCGGTCATCCGCCCGGCGAAACAGACGTCCAGGTCCGTTATGTAGCAGCTCACCGAGCGGTCCAGCGCGGCGGCGTCCCGCGCGTCGCCCTGGGCGCCCCGCATGGTGTCAGAGAACTTCTCGAGTGCGTCGCGGCACTCCTCGATCGTGGCCATCGCGACCGACGTTACCCCAGCGGTTCGCGGTAGCGTCTGGGCATGGACGACGCACCGCCGCAGACCGAGGACCCGCAGGACACGGCGGTCGCACCCGGCCACGGCCCCCACCGCGCCCCTGGACCCGGCCACCCCGGCCGAGACCCCGGTCCCGGGGACGCCGATGACGGGGACACGGGCGACGGGGACCGCCCGGCCGTCCCCGCCCCGCTCGGTGTGCCCCGCACCCCCACCGGCGACGCAGGGGTCGACGCCCGGCTCGGGCGGCTCGCCGACGCCGACCACCTCACCACCGACGGGCACATCGAGGTGTACGAGAACGTCCACCGGGAACTCCGGGACGCGCTCACCGCGCTGGACACCCGCCCGGGACCCCCGGCCCCCGCCGGTGACCCACCACCACCCTCGTCATCCCCATCACCTTCATCCCCATCACTTTCATCACCTTCACCTTCATCGCCGTACGGGAACAGGAGCTGAACCGAACGTGGCAGGAGTCGCACGCCGCCGTCTGGACGCGGAGCTGGTCCGCCGCAAGCTCGCGCGCTCGCGCGAGCACGCCGGCCAGCTGATCGCCGCGGGCCGGGTCACCGTGGGCAAGACCGTCGCGACCAAGTCCGCCACCCAGGTCGAGACGGCCGCCGCGATCGTCGTCCGGACCGACGACGGTGATCCCGACTACGTCTCCCGCGGCGGCCACAAACTCGCCGGAGCGCTGGACGCGTTCGTCCCGCAGGGCCTCGTCGTCGAGGGCCGCCGGGCACTGGACGCCGGTGCCTCGACCGGCGGTTTCACCGATGTGCTGCTGCGCGCGGGCGCCGCGCACGTCGTCGCCGTGGACGTCGGCTACGGACAACTCGCCTGGTCTCTTCAGAACGATGAACGCGTCACCGTCAAGGACCGTACGAACGTACGCGAGTTGACGCTCGAAGCGATCGATGGGGAACCAGTGGATCTAGTCGTGGGGGATCTGTCCTTCATCCCGCTCGGCCTGGTGCTGCCCGCCCTTGCGCGGTGCGTGAAACCGGACGCCGACCTGGTGATGATGGTGAAGCCGCAGTTCGAGGTGGGCAGGGAGCGGCTGGGCAGCGGGGGAGTGGTGCGCAGTCCCGTACTGCGCGCCGAGACCGTGCGCACGGTGGCCGCGCAGGCCTGGACACTCGGGCTGGGGGTGCGGGGTGTCACCGCCAGCCCGCTGCCCGGACCGTCGGGCAACGTCGAGTATTTTCTGTGGCTGCGTGCCGGGGCACCCCAGGTGGACCCGGCCGACGTCGACCGAGCAGTGGCGGAGGGGCCGCGTTGACCCAGAACCGAGTTCGTACTGTTTTCCTGCTCGCCCACACCGGCCGGCCCGCGGCCGTCCGCAGCGCGGAACTCGTCGTGAGGGGACTGCTGAAGTCCGGCATCGGGGTGCGCGTCCTGGAGTACGAGGCCGCCGATCTGCCGCTGCCGGACGAGGTGGAGCTCGTCAAGGAGGCCACCCCGCAGTGCCTGGACGGCTGCGAGCTGCTGATCGTCCTCGGCGGTGACGGCACCCTGCTGCGCGGCGCCGAGTTCGCCCGTGCCTCCGGGGTGCCGATGCTCGGCGTCAACCTCGGGCGGGTCGGGTTCCTCGCGGAGGCCGAGCGGGACGACCTGGACAAGGTCGTCGACCGGGTGGTCGCCAAGGCGTACGAGGTCGAGGAGCGGATGACCGTCGACGTCGTCGTGCACCGCAACGGCGACATCGTGCACACCGACTGGGCGCTCAACGAGGCCGCGGTGCAGAAGGCCGGCGCGGAGAAACTCCTCGAGGTCGTCCTGGAGATCGACGGCCGCCCGGTCACCGGCTTCGGCTGCGACGGCATCGTGCTGTCCACGCCGACCGGTTCCACCGCCTACGCCTTCTCGGCGGGCGGCCCCGTGGTGTGGCCGGAGGTCGAGGCGCTGCTGATGGTGCCGATCAGCGCCCACGCGCTGTTCGCCAAGCCGCTGGTGACCTCGCCGGACTCGGTGCTCGCCGTCGAGGTGCTGCCGCACGTCCCGCCCGGGGTGCTGTGGTGCGACGGGCGGCGCACCGTCGAACTCCCGCCGGGCGCACGGGTCGAGGTGCGGCGCGGCGCGGTGCCGGTGCGGCTGGCCCGGCTGCACCACTCCTCGTTCACGGACCGGCTGGTGGCCAAGTTCGCGCTGCCGGTCTCCGGCTGGCGCGGAGCACCGCACTGAGGCGGTCGGGACGTGCCGGGGCCGACCGGGCCGTGCCGAGCCCGGTCGGGGCGCGCCGAGGCGGGTCCCGACGCACTCAGGACGGCCCCGGCGGATCAGGCCGGTGACCGGCACTCCCCGCCGCCCCGGAAGGGCGGGACCCCGGCGCGGGACTCCCCCACACGGGGCAGGCGCGCGGGACCGGCGCCCCGGACGGTGAGCCGGAGGCGGGAGGACCGCGAGCCGGACGCGGGAGCGGATGTGCCGGGACGGCGGTGCGGGCGCCGGAGCCATCGGGTCGGCGCCCGGTGCGTGCGGGGAGTGCCCGCCCCGGCGTTCCCGGTGTGATCCGCCGCACCCGCCCGGACCCCGCCGCACCCCCTCGCACGGGTGACACGGGCGGCCGACGCGCCTCCTTCACCTGCCGTTTTCCCGAATCGGGGCGGGGGCCGTCGCACCGGACGCCCTTGACCTCGTAAGGTCGGGGGCGTGCTGGAAGAGATGCGGATACGGTCGCTCGGAGTCATCGACGACGCCGTCGTCGAGCTGTCGCCCGGATTCACCGCCGTCACGGGTGAGACGGGCGCGGGCAAGACCATGGTGGTCACCAGCCTGGGGCTGCTGCTCGGCGGGCGCGCGGACCCGGCGCTGGTGCGGATCGGGGCGGGCAAGGCGGTCGTCGAGGGGCGGATCACGGTGCCCGCGGGCGCCTCCGCCGTCGTACGGGCCGAGGAGGCGGGCGCCGAACTGGACGACGGGGCGCTGCTCATCAGCCGTACCGTCTCCGCCGAGGGGCGGTCACGGGCACATCTGGGCGGGCGCAGCGTGCCCGTCGGCGTGCTCGCCGAGCTCGCGGACGAACTGGTCGCCGTGCACGGGCAGACCGACCAGCAGGGGCTGCTGAAACCGAACCGCCAGCGGCAGGCCCTCGACCGCTACGCGGGCGACGCCGTCGCCGTCCCGCTGGCCAAGTACGCCGAGGCGTACCGGCGGCTGCGGACCGTCGCCGCCGAGCTGGAGGAGATCACCACCCGTGCGCGGGAGCGGGCCCAGGAGGCCGACATGCTCCGCTACGGACTCGACGAGATCGCCGCCGTCGAACCACGCGCCGGTGAGGACGCGGAGCTGTCCGAGGAGGCGGAGCGGCTCGGACACGCCGAGGCGCTGGCGTCCGCCGCGTCGGCCGCGCACACCGCCCTCGCGGGCAACCCCGAGGACCCCGAGAGCATCGACGCCACCACCCTCGTCGCGGGCGCCCACCGGGCCCTGGAGGCCGTCCGCTCCCACGATCCGGCACTGGCCCCGCTCGCCGACCGGATCGGCGAGATCGGCATCCTGCTCGCCGACGTGGCCGGTGACCTCGCGGGCTACGCCGACGACTTGGACGCCGACCCGCTGCGGCTCGCCGCCGTCGAGGAACGCCGTGCCGCGCTCACCTCGCTCACCCGCAAGTACGGCGAGAGCGTCGACGCGGTGCTCGCCTGGGCCGAGCGGTCCGCCGCCCGCCTCACCGAACTCGACGGCGACGACGAGCGGATCGGTGAGCTGACGGCGGAACGGGACGCGCTGCGCGCCGGACTGGGCGGTCTCGCCCAGGCGTTGACCGACGCGCGTACGGAGGCGGCCGAACGGTTCGCCGCCGCCGTGACCGCCGAACTCGCCTCCCTCGCCATGCCGCACGCGCGCGTGTCCTTCGACATCCGCCAGACCGAGGACCCCGAGGGCGTGGAGGTCGGCGGCCGGGCCGTGGCCTACGGTCCGTCGGGCGCCGACGAGGTCGAGCTGCTGCTCGCCCCGCACCCGGGTGCCCCGCCGCGCCCGATCGCCAAGGGCGCGTCCGGTGGTGAGCTCTCGCGGGTGATGCTCGCCGTCGAGGTGGTGTTCGCCGGGACGGACCCGGTGCCGACGTACCTCTTCGACGAGGTCGACGCCGGGGTCGGCGGCAAGGCCGCGGTCGAGATCGGGCGGCGGCTGGCGCGGCTCGCGAGGACGGCACAGGTCGTCGTGGTCACCCACCTTCCCCAGGTGGCCGCCTTCGCCGACCGGCAGTTGCTGGTCGAGAAGACGAACGACGGCTCGGTCACCCGCTCCGGCGTGAAGGTCCTGGAGGGCGAGGACCGCGTCCGTGAACTCTCCCGCATGCTGGCGGGCCAGGAGGACTCGGAGACGGCCCGCGCCCACGCCGAGGAACTCCTGGCCACGGCCCGCGCCGACGCGTAGCGCCTCCGGCGGTTCGGCGGGGTACGGCGGGTTCGGCCGGACCGCCGTGCGCCGGTGGCGGTCCGGGGCGGCACCGCGGTGCCGTGACGGCGGCCTCCGCCATGGCCTCCACAGGTGTGAGTGCCGGACGGGGGCTCGTGGCCACGCGCCACGCCCTGTCCGGCGGTCCGCCCGCAAGCGGCGGGGGCGCGGTTCCCGCCCCCGGGCTCCGCCCCGCGGGACGGCTCGGCCGGCCGCATCCCGGACGGAGCGCGGCTCCGGTCCCGGGCCGCCTCGTTGCGCGGCGGGCCGGGGCGCGCGCAGCCCGGTGCCACCGGGGCGTACGCCCTCGGCGCACGGCTCGGCGATCCCATCGGCACGCCCGTCGCCGCGGCCGCCGGGTGCGCGGGGCTCCGGCTGCCGCCGTGGTGACGGTGACCGCCGCGGGACGCCGGACCGGGTGACGCGAACGGTGCCGCCGCCCGTTGCGGTCCCCCGGGGTCTGCGGGACCTGACGCTCCGGCCGGTGTGAGGCGGCGTCACCAGGCCGCGCCGCTGGGGCGCGTGGGGCGTGACATGCGTCTCCCAGCTCACAGACAGTCACTCGTACGAGTGAGTCCTCCGGCTCGATGTTCGCATTCGTAGGGGTTCCCGGCCCCTTCGGGTTCCCGGAACACCCGTACGTGCTGGCATCCTTGACGTAGCACGCAGTACACACACGGACCGAGAGGCAGCCCCGTCGCCCGGTACCGTCGGTGCGTTCCCCCGTCACCGCCCGAAACCGAACACCGAATCAGGAGCCCCGGCCGCGTGAGCCACGTGAGCAGCCACCCGTCGCCCGGTGCCGCGCCGCTGCGCACCGTGCAGGTGCTCGGCGGAGGCAGCGCCGGCAGTTGCGCGCACGTGCGGTCGCTGGCGTCCGGGCTCGTGGCGCGGGGCGTACGGGTCAAGGTCGCCGCCCCCGACGAGACCGAACAGGACCACGACTTCACGGGCGCCGGCGCCGAGCACGCACACGTGCCGCGCAGCAGCGACCCCGCCTCGCTGACGCTGCTGCGCGACGCCTGCAAGGACGCCGATCTGGTCCACGCGCACGGGCTGCACGCCTCCTTCCGCGCAGCCCTCGCCCTCGGCGGCAGGCGCACCCCGCTCGTGGTCACCTGGCACCACCGCACCCACGCGGAGGGGGCACGCGGCCATCTGCTGCGGCTGCTGGAGCGGCAGGTCGTCAAGTCGGCCACCGTGGTGCTGGGCGCCACCTCCGACCTGGTGGACCGGGCCCGGCGGCGCGGCGCGCGCGACGCCCGCCTCGCCGCCGTGGCCCTGCCGGGCGGCCCCCGTACCGCCCGGACCGACGACACGGACGGTCAGGGGGCCAAACTGCGGGCGGAACTCGGCGCCACCGAGCGGCCGTTGCTCGTCTCGGCCGGTGCCCTCGAACCGCACCGGGGCCACGACGTCCTGCTGGACGCCTCGCGCGCGTGGTGCCGCCTCGACCCCGTGCCGCTGCTCGTCGTGGCGGGGGAAGGGCCACTGCGGCCGGAACTCCAGCGGCAGATCGAGGACGAGGACCTGCCCGTCCGGCTCATCGGGCACCGCGACGACGAGACCGCACTGCTGGCCGCCGCGGACCTGGCGCTGCTGCCGAGCCGCTGGGAGCCCCTCTCCCCGCTCGCCCAGGAGGCCCTGCGCGCCCGCGTCCCGCTCGTCGCCACCGCCGTCGGCGGCATCCCCGACCTGGTGGGCGACGCCGCCGAACTCGTCCCGTACGGCAACGCGCGAGCGCTCGCCGACGCCGTCGTACGTCTGCTGGGCGACCCCGGGCGCCGCGAACTGCTCCGCGAGAAGGGCGCCCGCCAGGCCGCCGGCTGGCCGACGGAGGACGAGACGGTCGCGCAGGTCCTCAGCGTCTACGACGAGCTGACCCTGCTCCGCCCGCTGCCCTGACAGCCCCGGCCCGGGAAGCACGCGCTCGCCGTGCCGTGCGGTCCGCGGCCGCCGCCGGACCGCTGCCGCGCCGGACACGGGGCCGTCCGAGCGGGAACGCGGACCGTTTATCGCCGTCCGTCCGTGACGGAGCGTGTGGGCCGGACCGTCCGGGCGCGTCGTACGGCCGAGCGGATCTTGGCTTGTTCTCGTGGGTGCGGAGCCGGAAGCGTGCGGGTTCCTGCCGCCGGACGGCCGGGCGGGCGGGATCCCGGGCGCGAGGTCTGCCCTAAGGAACGTGCCGGCGGGCCCGCAGGGCCAGGCTCAGGGCCAGGACCGTCTGGGGGTCGTCCAGGTCCGTGCCCAGCAGCTCGGTGATGCGGGCCAGGCGGTTGTAGAGCGTCTGGCGGTTCAGATGGAGCTCGCGGGCCGTCTCCGCCTTGCGGCCCGCGTGGGCCAGATAACTCTCCAGGGTCGGCAGCAGCGGGGGCCGGCCGCGGCGGTCGTGCTCGCGCAGCGGGCCGATCGACCGGTCCACGAAGGCCGCCAGATCGGGATGGCCGCGCAGCCGCCACAGCAGCAGGTCGATGTCGAGGCGGCGGGCGTCGTACCAGGGGCGGTCCGGCAGTCCCTGCGCCGCGGTGGCCGTCTCCGCCGCGTGCCTCAGGCCCGCCGACGCCGCCGCCCAGCCGCCCGCGACCCCGACCACCACGACCGGCGCCGGTGCCCCCGGCCGCCGCATCCCGGCGCGGTCCACGCCCGCCCGCAGTGCCGCCGCGACCCGGTCCGCGATCGCCGGGCGCTCCGGCTCCGAGCGCAGCGCGAGCAGCAGCGGCACCCGGCCCTCCACGGGCCGCACACCCAGCAGCACCGGCACACCCACCGACGCCAGCTCCTCCGCCACGGCCCGCGCCAGCACCGCCCAGCCGCCGCCGGGGGAGAGCGTGTCGCCCAGCCGCATGACCACCGGGAGCAGCGGGCTGCCGCCCGGTCTGAAGCCCAGGACGCGGGCCTGGGCGGGGGCGTCCTCCGCCGTGACGCGGCCCTCGGCGAGGTCCGTGAGGAAGTCGCCCCTGCCGCGTGCCGCCAGCTCCTCCTCCTGCCGCGCCTGCATCAGCACCACGGCCAGGATCCCCGCCGCCCGCTCGGCGGCCATCCGGTGCACCGGCGCCAGCGGCGCCCGTACCGGCAGCAGGACGAGCCGTGCCCGGACCGACCCGGCGCCCTGGCCGCCGCCCTCACCGCCGCCCGGCACGTCCACCAGCACCGAGCCCGCGGGCGGCGGAGCGTCCCTGTGCGGGCCGCGCAGCCCCTCCCACACCTGGAGCGGCTCCGCCCCCTCGGGTCCGGCCCCGGCGGCGTACAGGAGCCGGCCGTCGGGCGTCTCCAGGAACACCGGATTGCCGCCGAAGTCCGCCAGGATGCCCAGCAGCCGGGGCACCCCGCCCCCGCCGAGCAGCGCCTCGGTGCAGCGCCGGTGCACCTCCTCCGCCCGCTGGAGCAGCGCGTAGTGGCCGTTGACGATCTCGGTGTGGATCTCCTCCGTGACCGCCACGAACGGCACCTCACGGTGCAGCTGGACCAGCGGAAGACCCGTCGCCCGTGCCGTCTCCACCAGGGCCGAGGGCAGCCGGGTGAAGCGCGGGCCGAGTTCGATCACCAGGGCGGCGATACCGCGGTCGGCGAGCGTGCGGACGAAGGCGCGCTGCTCGGCCGGGCGCGTGCCCAGGCCGTACCCGGTGGTCAGCAGGAGTTCGCCGCCCTTGAGCAGGGACGCGATGTTCGGGACCTCGCCGGCGTGCACCCAGCGCACGGTGCGGTCCAGCCGGTCGGCTCCCGCCAGGGTTTCCGGGAGGCCGCTGCTGAGGCCGGGCAGCTCGAGCGCACGCCGTACGGTGATCCCGCCGGTCTGGCTCCCGCGGGGTTGGCTCCCGCCGGGGTCGGGGTGGTCGGGTGGCGGTTCGCTGTCCATGCGGGGACGCTACCTGTGCGCGCGGCGGGACGGGTGGGTGCACCACCGTGGTTCACCGCGGGCCGGTGGGGGTTGGTCGCGCAGTTCCCCGCGCCCCTGAGGGGGCGGGTGGGTGGGGTCTCTGCCTGTGGTGTGAGGGGGGTGGGCAGAGACCCCGGGGGCGGTCGGGTCAGCCCGCGTAGGCGCCGGAGGCGGTGAGGCGCAGGGCCGTGTCGATCAGGGGGACGTGGCTGAAGGCCTGCGGGAAGTTGCCGACCTGGCGCTTGAGGTGCGGGTCCCATTCCTCGGCCAGCAGGCCCAGGTCGTTGCGCAGGTCCAGGAGCTTCTCGAAGAGGCGGCGGGCCTCGTCGACGCGGCCGATCATCGCGAGGTCGTCCGCCATCCAGAACGAACACGCGAGGAAGGCGCCCTCGTCGCCGGGGAGGCCGTCGACGCCCTCGTCGCCGCCCTGGGTGGGGTAGCGCAGGATGAAGCCGTCCGGGGTGGACAGCTCGCGCTGGATGGCCTCGATGGTGCCGATGACCCGCTTGTCGTCGGGCGGCAGGAAGCCCATCTGGGGGATGAGCAGCAGGGAGGCGTCCAGTTCCCGGGAGCCGTAGGACTGGGTGAAGGTGTTGCGCTCCTTGTCGTAGCCCTTCTCGCAGACGTCCCGGTGGATGTCGTCGCGCAGCTCGCGCCACTGCTCCAGCGGGCCGTGCGCGTCACCGGACTCGATCAGCTTGATGGTGCGGTCGACCGCGACCCAGGCCATCACCTTGGAGTGCACGAAGTGGCGGCGCGGGCCGCGCACCTCCCAGATGCCCTCGTCGGGCTCGTCCCAGTGCTTCTCCAGGTAGCGGATCAGCTTGAGCTGGAGCAGCGACGCGTAGTCGTTGCGGGCCAGGCCGGTCATGTGGGCCAGGTGGAGGGCCTCGGTGACCTCGCCGTACACGTCCAGCTGGAGCTGGTTGGCGGCGCCGTTGCCGACCCGGACCGGGGCGGAGTTCTCGTAGCCGGGCAGCCAGTCCAGCTCGGCCTCGCCCAGCTCGCGCTCGCCGGCGATGCCGTACATGATCTGCAGGTTCTCCGGGTCGCCGGCGACGGACCGCAGCAGCCACTCGCGCCAGGCGCGGGCCTCGTCGCGGTAGCCGGTGCGCAGCAGCGAGGACAGGGTGATCGCCGCGTCGCGCAGCCAGGTGTAGCGGTAGTCCCAGTTGCGCACGCCGCCGATGTCCTCGGGCAGCGAGGTGGTGGGCGCCGCGACGATGCCACCGGTCGGGGCGTACGTCAGGGCCTTGAGGGTGATCAGGGAGCGCACCACGGGCTCCCGGTAAGGGCCGTGGTAGGTGCACTGGGCGACCCAGTCGCGCCAGAACTCCTCCGTCGCCTCCAGGGACTGCTCAGGCTCCGGCAGCGGCGGCGGCTCCTTGTGGGAGGGCTGCCACGACACAGTGAACGCGATGCGGTCGCCGGGCGCCACCGTGAAGTCCGCGTAGGTCGTCAGCGCCTTGCCGTAGGTCTCGGCGTCCGTGTCGAACCACACGGAGTCCGGGCCCGCCATGGCGACCGTACGGCCGGCGTTGCGGTGCACCCAGGGGACGATACGGCCGTAGGAGAAACGCATGCGCAGCGCCGAGCGCATCGGGACACGGCCCGAGACGCCCTCCACGATGCGGATCAGCTGCGGGGCGCCCTCGCGCGGCGGCATGAAGTCGGTCACTCTGACCGTGCCGCGCGGGGTGTCCCACTCGGACTCCAGGATCAGCGAGTCGCCGCGGTAGCCGCGGCGGGTCGCCGTGGGTGGCTCGGCATCGGCCGGATGCGCCGGGCCGAGGCGCCAGAAGCCGTGCTCCTCGGTGCCCAGCAGGCCGGCGAAGATGGCGTGGGAGTCGAAGCGGGGCAGGCACAGCCAGTCGACTGTGCCGTCCCGGCAGACCAGCGCGGCGGTCTGCATGTCTCCGATGAGTGCGTAGTCTTCGATGCGCCCGGCCACGTGCATCTCCAGTCGAACGGCCACGTCGCCCCGGTGAACGGGGTCTCGCTAGTGCGGTCAAAGGATCGTTGTAATACCTCGTGGAGCGATGAGGCAAAGCAGTCGCCCAGCTCGGGGGCAAAACGACAATTATCGCTCAACGAACTGACGAGCTCTCTTTGTTCCGGTCATTACGGACGGGGGTGGTGCCGCGTTATCCGGCCGGGCTCGGCAGCGAATGTCCGAGCAGGATACGACGCACGTAGACGCTGTGCGTGCTGCTCCGGACAACCTGCGTGAGCCGAACGGGTGAGCACCGGGTGAAGAGGGCGAACACGGTGTGTGTCCGTGTCGGTATGTGCGCGGAGCGTTGCCGGAAGCCGGTACGGCCGGGCGCTGATACTCTGGTGGCCCGTGGACCGGTGGGCGTAAATCCCCCGAACCGCAGCGACGGCGCCTCCTCCGAAACATTTCGGCCCGGCAGCTGTAACCGCACCCCAGACCGCGACCACGGGAGCCCCGCCTTGGCCATGCCGACCCCCGCATTCCGAAACCGCGCAGCCACCACGACCAAGCACATCTTCGTCACCGGTGGTGTCGCCTCCTCTCTCGGCAAGGGCCTGACGGCCTCGAGCCTCGGCATGCTGCTCAAGGCGCGCGGCCTCAGGGTCGTGATGCAGAAGCTCGATCCGTATCTGAACGTCGACCCGGGCACGATGAACCCCTTCCAGCACGGTGAGGTGTTCGTCACCAACGACGGCGCGGAGACCGATCTGGACATCGGACACTACGAGCGTTTCCTTGACCGCGACTTGGACGGCTCCGCCAACGTCACCACAGGGCAGGTTTATTCGACCGTCATCGCCAAGGAGCGGCGGGGCGAGTACCTGGGCGACACGGTGCAGGTCATCCCGCACATCACCAACGAGATCAAGCACCGGATCCGCCGGATGGCCACCGACGAGGTGGACGTGGTGATCACCGAGGTCGGCGGCACCGTCGGCGACATCGAGTCGCTGCCGTTCCTGGAGACGGTCCGCCAGGTGCGGCACGAGGTCGGCCGCGACAACGTGTTCGTGGTGCACATCTCGCTGCTGCCGTACATCGGCCCGTCCGGCGAGCTGAAGACCAAGCCGACCCAGCACTCGGTGGCCGCCCTGCGCAACATCGGTATCCAGCCGGACGCCATCGTGCTGCGCTGCGACCGCGAGGTGCCGACCGCGATCAAGCGCAAGATCTCGCTGATGTGCGACGTCGACGAGGCCGCCGTCGTGGCCTGCCCCGACGCGCGTTCCATCTACGACATCCCGAAGACCGTCCACAGCGAGGGCCTGGACGCCTACGTGGTGCGCAAGCTGGACCTGGCCTTCCGCGACGTGGACTGGACGACCTGGGACGACCTGCTCGACCGGGTGCACAACCCCGAGCACGAGATCACCCTCGCCCTGGTCGGCAAGTACATCGACCTGCCCGACGCCTATCTGTCGGTCACCGAGGCCATGCGCGCGGGCGGCTTCGCGCACCGGGCCCGGGTGCGGATCAAGTGGGTCACCTCGGACGACTGCAAGACCCCGGCGGGCGCCGAGGCGCAGCTCTCCGACGTCGACGGCATCTGTGTGCCCGGCGGCTTCGGCGACCGCGGTGTGCTCGGCAAGGTCGGGGCCATCCGTTACGCACGCGAGAACAGGGTTCCGCTGCTCGGCCTCTGTCTGGGCCTGCAATGCATCGTGATCGAGGCCGCGCGCAACCTGGCCGGCATCACCGACGCCAATTCGACGGAATTCGACTCGGGCACCTCCAACCCGGTGATCTCCACGATGGCCGAGCAGCTCGAGATCGTCGCCGGCGAGGGCGACATGGGCGGCACCATGCGTCTGGGCATGTATCCGGCCAAGCTCGCCGAGGGCTCCCTGGTGCGGGAGGTCCACGACGGCAAGGAGTACGTCGAGGAGCGGCACCGCCACCGCTACGAGGTGAACAACGCCTACCGCGCGGAGCTGGAGAAGAAGGCCGGCATCGTCTTCTCGGGCACCTCGCCGGACGGCAAGCTCGTCGAGTACGTCGAGTACCCGCGCGACACCCACCCCTACCTGGTCGCCACGCAGGCCCACCCCGAGCTGCGCTCGCGGCCGACCCGTCCGCACCCGCTGTTCGCGGGCCTGGTCAGGGCCGCGGTCGAGCGGCAGCGGGCGGCCGGCGGCGCGCGGCCCGCGGCGGGCGAGTGACAGAATTCCGGGTGACACACCGGTAGTACGGTGGCTGGGGCGCATACCCTCAACGGTGCACGCCCCGGCTTGTTCTCTGCACGTGGAAGGACGGGGCATGACGATCAATGACACTCCCGAGGAGTGGGAGATCCGGGCGACGGAGACGCCCTTCACCGGCGTCAAGACCTCCGTGCGCACGGACGAGGTCGTCATGCCCGACGGGTCGGTCGTCCACCGCGACTACCAGGTGCACCCCGGCTCCGTGGGGGTCCTCGCCCTCGACGAGGAGGACCGGGTCCTGCTGATCCGCCAGTACCGCCACCCCGTGCGCCAGAAGCTCTGGGAGGTCCCGGCCGGGCTCCTCGACGTGCCCGGCGAGAATCCGCTCGCCGCCGCGCAGCGCGAGCTCTACGAGGAGGCGCACGTCAAGGCCGAGGACTGGCGGGTGCTGACCGACGTCTACACCACGCCCGGCGGCTGCGACGAGTCCGTACGGCTCTTCCTCGCCCGCGGCCTGTCCGCGGCCGAGGGCGACCGCTTCGCGGCCGAGCACGAGGAGATCGACCTGGAGTACGCGCGCGTGCCCGTGGCCGAGCTGGTGCGCGGTGTCCTCGCGGGCGAGCTGCACAACAACTGCCTGGTCGTCGGCGTGCTCTCCCTGGTCGCCGCCCGGACCGGCGACGGCCTCGACGCGCTGCGCCCGGCGGACGCGCCGTGGCCGGCCCGCCCCTTCGAGGCCTGACAGCTCCGCACCGGCCGGAAACCGCCCACACACCCCGCCCCGGCACCGGGCCGCCTGCCGGCGCGGCTCGCCGGGGAGCAGGCCGGACGCAGGCCCGGCACCGGCGCGGTGGCCGGTGGGCCCGGTGGGCCCGGTGGGCCGTCGGTGTGAGGCAGTTGCCGGTGTGACCATCGGCTGATCCGATCAGGGGATGCGTCTGCGCTACCGCCGCGCAGCGCACGCCACGTCGCAGAGCGTGAACTAGGCTCGGCGCGAGTGAGCCGCAGGGGTCCCCGGCCGGCAGGACCCGGTACCCCCGCGGCGAGCGAGCCGAGCAGCAGGCGCACCCCGGACCGGAGTCCCGGCGGGCTCGTGCGCGCGGTGGGACGGGAGTGTGGCCCGTGACGGACCAGGCGGTGGAAACAGCCGGCGCACGGCTGCCGGAAACCCCCGTGCCGGAAAACGGATTCCTCGGCCGCGCAAGGGAGTTGAAGGAGCTGCGCGCCGACATCGCGCGCGCGGGCCTGGACACCCTCGCCGGACGGAAGGCGCCCCGCGCACGGGTGCTGCTCATCGCGGGACGCCCCGGCTCCGGCCGTACCGCCCTCGCGGAGGAACTCGTCCGGCAGCTCGCCGGCGACTACCCCGACGGCGTGCTGCGGGCCCGCCTCAGCGAGCCCGACGGCACCCCCGTCCCCGTCGGGCGCGCCGCCCGCGACCTGCTCACCGCCCTGGAGCTGGCCGCCCCCGCCGGGGCCGGTGAGGACGAGCTCACCGGGACCCTGCGCGACGCCCTCGCCGAACGGCGGACGCTGCTCCTGCTCGACGACGCGCCCGGCGCCGACCACGTCGACGCGCTGCTCCCCGACAACGCCGGATGCCTGGTCGTCGCCGTCGCCGCGGGCCCCCTGACCGGCATCCCGGACGTACGTCCCTGCACCCTGGGCGGCCTGGACACCAAGTCGGCGCTGGACCTGCTGGCCCGGCGGATCGGCCCGGTGCGCATCACCGTCGACCCGCGCACCGCCGAGGGGCTCGTCGAGCAGTGCCAGGCCCAGCCCACCGCCCTGGTACTGGCCGGCGGCTGGCTCGCGGCCCACCCCAAGGCCGCCGTCGCCGACCTCGCCAAGCGGCTGCACGCCGACCTCGACGAGGCCCCCGGCGGCGCCCCCTTCGCCCGGGTCCTCAGGCTCGTCCACGACACGCTGCCCGACCCCGCCGCCCGCCTGCTGCGGCTGCTGTCCCTGGCCCCCGCCGGTCTGGTCGACCCGCACACCGCCTCCGCCCTCGCGGGCTGCTCCGTGGGCAGCGCCCGCGCCACCCTCGACGAGTTCGCCGCCCTCGGCCTGCTGCACGCCGTGGAGTCGCCGCTGCCCCAGTACGAGGTCCCCGGCTGTCTGCTGCCCGTCTTGGAACGGCTCGCGGCGGTCCAGGACCGTCCCGCCGAGCTCCAGCTGGCCCGCGCCAGGATGCTGGAGCGCACCGTACGGCTGTTGCAGTCGTGCCGCGCGATCACCGAGACCGACAGCCCGCAGGCCCGCGCCAAGCTGCTCGGCATGCCGCGCTCGCTGCGCTTCCCCACGCCCCGGGCCGCCGAGGACTGGCTGACCCTGCGCAGGCCCGCCCTGCTGGCCGCGGCCCGGGTCGCCGTCGCGGACGGGGAGGTGGACACCCTGGCCCGGCGGCTGCTGTCCCAGCTGGTGCGGGCCATGGCCGCCCACTTCGGCACCCGGGCGGCCGCCCCCGACCTGTACGGCATCCACCAGCTGGTGCTGGACGTCGCCGAGCGCCGCGAGCTGCCCCGGGAGAAGGCCGCCGCCCTGCTGAACCTCGCCGACCTGGACGCCCGCACCGGCCGCACCGCGCAGGCACTGCTGCGCTATCGCTCGGCGCTGGACGCCGGACGCGACGCAAATGATCCGTATGCGACCGGCCGCGCAACGGAATCCGTAGGAGGCGCCCATCTGGAGCTCGGGGACTACGACCGGGCCGCGGACTGGTTCGGCCGCGCCCTCGCCCAGCGGCTGGCCCGGGACGAACGCGTGGAGGCGGCCCGGCTCTACGGCAGGATCGCCGCCGCCCACACCTACGCGGGCCGCTACGGCGAGGCGCAGCGCAACTGGCGTGCGGCCGTCGCCGGATACCGCAAGGAGGGCGATGTCGCGGCGCAGGCGCGGGCGCTGAGCGAGCTGGCCCGGGTCCAGGAGTACGCGGGGCGCCCCGAAGAGTCGCTGCGCACCTGTCAGGAGGCGGCCGAGTGGGCGCGCCGCGCGGACGACGTACGGCTGCAGGCGGCGCTGCAGGTGCGGCTCGCGGACACGCTGGAGCGCCTCGGCGACCCGGCCGCCGCGCGACTGCACCGGCAGGCGGCCGAGCGCATGCTGGGTGAGGAGTTCCCGGAGTTCCCGGGATTCCCGGACGTCGCGGAAGGCCTGAGGCTCCCGCACCTCCCGGAGGTCCGGGAGGACTCCCGGGACGGCCGGGACGGCGGGACGGTCGCACCGGAGCCGGAACATGCCGCTAACACCTACGAAATCCGTAGTACATCCCCTAAAGATTGATGCAAAGAAAGGCTAGACACGGGGAACGCCTTCATTAAACTGGCTCCGCCGCACCTTCTCCTGCGGTGCATCCCGGTGTGCTCCCTGTTGCCCGGTATGCGGTGCAACATCCCGCCCCCCCCGAGCCAAGGACCGTGATCGACGTGAAGGTCGGCATCCCCCGCGAGGTCAAGAACAACGAGTTCCGGGTGGCCATCACCCCCGCCGGAGTGCACGAGCTCGTGCGCCACGGCCACCAGGTCGTCATCGAGCGCGCCGCGGGCGCCGGCTCGTCGATCACGGACGACGAGTACGTGGCCGCGGGCGCCGCGATCCTGGACACCGCCGACGAGGTGTGGACCACCGCCGACCTGCTGCTGAAGGTCAAGGAGCCCGTCGCGGAGGAGTACCACCGCCTCCGCAAGGACCAGACCCTCTTCACCTACCTGCACCTGGCCGCCTCCCGCGAGTGCACCGACGCCCTCCTGGAGTCCGGCGCCACGGCGATCGCGTACGAGACCGTCGAACTGCCCGGCCGGGCGCTGCCGCTGCTCGCCCCCATGTCCGAGGTCGCGGGCCGGCTGGCCCCGCAGGTCGGCGCCTACCACCTGATGCGCCCGGCCGGCGGCCGGGGCGTGCTGCCCGGCGGTGTCCCCGGCGTGCACGCGGGGCGGGCCGTCGTCATCGGCGGCGGTGTCTCCGGCTGGAACGCGGCGCAGATCGCGATCGGCATGGGCTTCCACGTGACCCTGCTCGACCGTGACCTGAACAAGCTCAAGGAGGCCGACCGGATCTTCGGCACCAGGATCCAGACCGTCGTCTCCAACACCTTCGAGCTGGAGCGGGCCTGTGTCGGGGCCGACCTCGTCATCGGCGCCGTGCTCATCCCCGGCGCCAAGGCGCCGAAGCTGGTCACCAACGAGCTGGTCTCCCGGATGAAGCCGGGAAGTGTCCTTGTCGACATCGCGATCGACCAGGGCGGCTGCTTCGAGGACTCCCGCCCCACCACCCACGCCGAGCCGACCTTCCCGGTCCACGGTTCGGTCTTCTACTGCGTCGCCAACATGCCCGGCGCCGTGCCCCACACCTCCACCCACGCGCTGACCAACGCCACGCTGCCGTACGTCGTCGAGCTCGCCGACCACGGCTGGGTGGAGGCGCTGCGCCGCGACCCCGCGCTGGCCAGGGGCCTCAACACCCATGACGGCAAGGTCGTCTACCGCGAGGTGGCCGAGGCGCACGGCCTGGAGCACGTCGAGCTGGAGACCCTGCTCGGCTGACCGCCGTACCGGAGGCGGCCGTTGCGCGGCCGGCTCCAGGGGCGATTTCAAGTCACCTTGCGGTCATGACGATTCGTCAACACAGCTCGTCAATCGCGCCCGTCCGGCCGGATCTTACCCGACAAGATCCGGCCGGATGTGTGTAGGGTCACTTCCCCGTACTCGGTCAACTCGCCTCGAACACGGCTCTTCGGCCGATTCACGCACCGGCGAAACCTGCCGTGCGACGGCCGTACGCCCTTGACAGAGGGATGTTTCAATGCCGACACATCGGGCCGGGTCCGGCGGATTGTGTTGCTGCGGATGCCCGACACGCCATAGAGTCGCCAACCGTCGGCATGGTGTCACGCCGACCTGTCTAGAAGTTTCCTGGTCACCAAGGAGGTAAGACGACTTGTGAATGAGTCGACATTTTCTCCCGGGGGTGGTCAACCAGGAACGCCGGTACGGGGCCAGGGTCCTGCGGGCTTCGAGGCTGTCGGCTCCGTCGCGGTGCGCACCTTCGCAGCCCACCAGAGTTCCTTCCAGGCGGCCCGGACAGCACAGAGCATGGATGGTCATCACGTGAACGCCATGGCCGGCGACGGAAGTGGCACCCCTCGTGACCACTTCGCCGACTACGACGAACTGCCCGACGGGCACTTCTACGACCCCGACGCCGAGTACGAGCCCGACCCGGAGTACGCGGCCACGCTCGCGCCGGACGCGGCCCGTCAGCGCCGTGAGCGCATCGGGCCGACGGGGCGGCCGCTGCCGTACTTCCCGATCCCGGGCCCGCTCACGGACCACGGGCCCGCGAAGATCATCGCGATGTGCAACCAGAAGGGCGGCGTCGGCAAGACCACGTCGACCATCAACCTGGGTGCCGCGCTCGCGGAGTACGGCCGCCGGGTGCTGCTCGTGGACTTCGACCCGCAGGGCGCGCTGTCGGTGGGCCTCGGTGTCAACCCGATGGAGCTCGACCTCACCGTCTACAACCTGCTCATGGAGCGGGGGATGTCCGCGGACGAGGTCCTGCTGAAGACGGCGGTCCCCAACATGGACCTGCTGCCCAGCAACATCGACCTGTCCGCCGCCGAGGTCCAGCTGGTCTCCGAGGTCGCGCGCGAGTCCACGCTGCAGCGTGCGCTCAAGCCGCTGATGGACGACTACGACTACATCGTCATCGACTGCCAGCCCTCGCTCGGTCTGCTGACCGTCAACGCCCTGACGGCCGCGCACAAGGTGATAGTCCCCCTCGAGTGCGAGTTCTTCGCCCTGCGCGGTGTCGCGCTGCTCACCGAGACCATCGAGAAGGTCCAGGAGCGGCTCAACCCGGAGCTCGAGCTCGACGGGATCCTCGCCACCATGTACGACTCGCGCACCGTGCACAGCCGTGAGGTGCTCGCACGGGTCGTCGAGGCGTTCGACGACCACGTCTACCACACGGTCATCGGGCGCACGGTCCGCTTCCCGGAGACCACCGTCGCCGGCGAGCCGATCACCACGTACGCCTCCAACTCCGTCGGCGCCGCAGCCTATCGCCAGCTCGCCAGGGAGGTGCTCGCCCGGTGTCACGCCGAGTGAGTCTGCCGGGGGCCGACGAACTGTTCCGTACGACAGGGGGAACGGCGCTCCAGCCGTCCGCTCCGCGGCGCCCGGTCAACGGCGAGGCCAGGGTGCCGAACCCGGCGGGGGAGAGCGGCACCGCCGCGCCCGCCGAGGCGCCGGACGCCCCGCAGGCGGTACCCGCGCAGGGCGGGGACGGCGAGGGCGCGGAGCACGCCGCGGCCGGCACCGAGGCGGCCGGCGCGGGCGAGTCGCGCAGCCGTGCCGCGGAGGACGCCGCACGCCGCCCGGCACCCCCGGAGAACGGCGCGGCCGAACAGCCCCGCAAACGCGGGAGGGCCGCCTCCCGGCGGCCCAGCGGCCGCGAGCGGCACGACGAGAAGATCACCGTGTACGTCTCCGCCGAGGAACTCATGGACCTCGAGCACGCGCGCCTCGTGCTGCGCGGCGAGCACGGCCTCGCTGTCGACCGCGGCCGGATCGTCCGCGAGGCGGTCGCCGTGGTCCTCGCCGACCTGGAGAGCCGCGGGGACGCCAGCATCCTCGTACGCCGGCTGCGCGGGCGGTAGCGGTAGCCTGCGGGGGTCATGACCTCGAACGACGCCCCCACCCCGCCACCCGCCCGCAGACGCGTCCTGGGCCGGGGCCCGGGAGCGGCCCCGCCGCCCCGCACCGCGCCGGGAACCGGCGGCCGGGAACCGGCGGCACGGCCGGCGCACGGCACGCCCGCGGAACCGCCGCCGGACGCGGGCGCCGCCGGGACACCGGGCGGCCGGACATCCGGCGGCCGGACACCGGCGGAACGTTCCGGGAGCCCGGAGCCGGACCCCGGACCCCGGCCCGGGCCCGACGCCGAGCCCGCCGCCGGGGCCGAGCCCGATGCGGACGGGGCGCCGCCCTCCGCCGGGGAGAACGGTGGCGACACCGGTGCCGATACCGGCGGCGGTGCCGGGGACCGGAACGCCGTCCCGCAGCGGCACGCACCACCGCCCGCCGGGACGGCCGCCACGCGGCGACCGGCCGCGACGGCAGACCCCGGCGACGGCCCCGGACCCGGCCCTGATCCCGGCGGCGCTCCCCGCCCCGACGCGGGCGACGGCGACGCCGGTTTCACGGTGCGGCTCGCCAACTTCGAGGGGCCCTTCGATCTGCTGCTCCAGCTGATCTCCAAGCACAAGCTGGACGTCACCGAGGTCGCGCTGTCGAAGGTGACCGACGAGTTCATGGCGCACATCCGCTCCATGGGGGCGGACTGGGACCTCGACGAGACGACCGAGTTCCTGGTCGTCGCCGCCACCCTGCTCGATCTGAAGGCGGCCCGGCTGCTGCCCGCGGCCGAGGTCGAGGACGAGGCAGACCTCGCCCTCCTGGAGGCGCGGGACCTGCTGTTCGCGCGGCTGCTGCAGTACCGCGCGTACAAACAGATCGCCGAGATCCTCGACCGGCGGCTGGACGACGAGGCCCGGCGCTACCCCCGTACGGTCGGGCTCGAACCGCAGTACGCGCAGTTGCTGCCCGACGTCGTCATCGGCATCGGCCCCGAGCGGTTCGCCCGGCTCGCCGTCAAGGCCATGCAGCCCAGGCCCCGGCCGCAGGTCTACGTCGACCACATCCACGCGCCCCTGGTCAGCGTGCAGGAGCAGGCCGGGATCGTCGTGACACGGCTCAGGGAACTGGGCGAGGCGAGCTTCCGGACCCTGATCGACGACACCGACGACATCCTCACCGTCGTCGCCCGTTTCCTGGCGCTGCTCGAGCTGTACCGCGAGAAGGCCGTCGCCCTCGACCAGGAGACCGCCCTCGGAGAGCTGACGGTGCGCTGGACGGGCGGGGACGGGGAAGGGACACCGGTCGTGACGGACGAGTTCGACCGGCCGCCCGAGGAGCCCGGGGCCGAGCCCGGGAAGCCGCGGACGGGCCAGGAGGAGACGGCGTGAGCGAGGAGACGGCGTGAGCGAGAAGACGACCGGCGCACCGGCCGGGCAGGGCGACGTCGCGGGACTCGACCTCAAGCCGGCCCTCGAGGCCGTCCTGATGGTCGTGGACGAGCCCGCCGGCGAGGAGTACCTGGCGAAGGTACTGCAGCGCCCCAGACGCCGGATCGCGGTCGCCCTGCGGGAACTGGCCGACGAGTACACCGCCCAGGGCCGCGGCTTCGAACTGCGGCCGGTCGCGGGCGGCTGGCGGTTCTACTCCCGCGCCGAGTACGCCCCCGCCGTCGAGGGCTTCGTGCTGGACGGCCGGCACGCCCGGCTCACCCAGGCCGCGCTGGAGACGCTCGCGGTGGTCGCGTACCGTCAACCGGTGAGCCGCAGCCGGGTCTCGGCCGTACGAGGGGTCAACTGCGACGGCGTGATGCGGACCCTCCTCCAGCGCGGGCTGATCGAGGAGGCGGGCACGGAACCCGAAACAGGTGCGATCCTGTACGGGACGACGAACTACTTCCTGGAACGGATGGGCCTGCGCGGCCTGGACGAACTTCCGGAACTCGCGCCGTTCCTGCCGGAGGCGGAGGCGATCGAGGCCGAGACCCAGGAGGGCGTGCCGTCGTTCGACCCGGACGCGGACGACGAGGGTCCGGCGGCCACGACGAGCACCACCCCGACCACCACGACCACCACGACGACGACGGATTTCTGATGCGAAGCAGCGGCAGCGGCAAGAGCGGCGGGCGCGGCAACTACCGCGGTGCCGGCAACGACAGGGACGAGCGGCAGGGGCAGGGCCGTCCCCGCAGGCCCCGCCCCGAGGAGCGCCGCTACGACGTGGGCCCCGGCGCCACCCAGGACGGCCCCAAGTCCGGGCGCGGCGCCTCGGCGCGCGGCGGCGCCAAGGGCGGCCCCAAGCAGTCCCGGCAGGGCACGGGCGCCGGTACCGGTACCGGGCGCGGCCGTACGGCGCCGGGCAGCTCGCGCGAGTACGAGGCGCGGGCCGAGGAGCGCAACCGCGAGCGGTACGCGGACCGCAAGGACGTGAAGCCGCCCAGGACCTTCCCGGGCGCCGAACAGGAGGGCGAGCGGCTCCAGAAGGTCCTCGCCCGCGCCGGCTACGGTTCCCGGCGGGCCTGCGAGGAGCTGATCGAGCAGGCCAGGGTCGAGGTGAACGGCGAGATCGTCCTCGAACAGGGCAAGCGGGTCGACCCGGAGAAGGACGAGGTCAAGGTCGACGGGCTGACCGTGGCCACGCAGTCGTACCAGTTCTTCTCGCTCAACAAGCCGGCCGGTGTGGTCTCCACGATGGAGGACCCCGAGGGCCGCCAGTGCCTCGGCGACTACGTCACCAACCGCGAGACCCGGCTGTTCCACGTCGGGCGGCTGGACACCGAGACCGAGGGCGTCATCCTGCTCACCAACCACGGTGAGCTGGCGCACCGGCTCACCCACCCCAAGTACGGCGTGAAGAAGACCTACCTCGCGCACATCGTGGGCCCGATCCCGCGCGACCTGGGCAAGAAGCTCAAGGACGGCATCCAGCTGGAGGACGGGTACGCGCGCGCGGACCACTTCCGGGTCGTCGAGCAGACCGGCAAGAACTACCTCGTCGAGGTGACCCTGCACGAGGGCCGCAAGCACATCGTCCGCCGGATGCTCGCGGAGGCGGGCTTCCCGGTGGACAAGCTGGTGCGCACGGCCTTCGGCCCGATCACGCTGGGCGACCAGAAGTCGGGCTGGCTGCGCAGGCTCTCCAACACGGAGGTCGGGATGCTGATGAACGAGGTCGACCTGTAGACCGACGGCCACGTCGGGCGGCCGGCACCGGGTCCCCCCGGCGCCGGCCGCCGTCGTGTACGGGGCCGGCCCCGCCCGACGGATCGGGACCGGGCAGCCCGGGGGGCCGGGGAGCGGGGGACCTGGACCCGGTCCGGGCAACCGAGGCTGCGGGGGCGGCCCGGGATCCCGGAGCAGTGCGGTCGTCCGCCGTCACGGGTGCCGCTGCCGCGATCCGGCCGCCGCCGCGTCGGGTGTCTCACCCGGCGGGCGGCCCGGGGCCCCGGGGCGGGGAATGGCTAGGCTGGGCCGTGATGGAGCCGGAGCGGGCTGCCGCGGGGACGGAATCCGCGGGAGGCGTGGGCATGTCAGCGAGGAGCGGTGTCGTGGCGGTACGAGCGGTCCGGGGGGCCGTACAGCTGGAGCGGGACGAGGCCGGGCACATGGACGAGCAGGTCGGGGTGCTGCTCACCGCGATCCTGGAGCGCAACGGACTCACCGCCGACGACCTGATCAGCATCTGGTTCACGGCCACCCCCGACCTGCACAGCGACTTCCCGGCGGCCGCCGCCCGCAAGCTCGGCATCGTCGACGTCCCGCTGATCTGCGCCCAGGAACTGGACATCGCGGGCGCCCTGCCCCGGATCGTACGGATCCTGGCGCACATCGAGTCCGACCGGCCCCGCGCCGAGATCGCGCACGTGTACCTGGGCGCCGCGGCCGCTCTGCGGAAGGACATCGCCCAGTGAGGACCGCGCTCGTCATCGGTACCGGCCTGATCGGCACCTCCGCCGCGCTGGCCCTGGTCCAGCGCGGCGTCACCGTCCATCTCGCCGACCACGACCCCGAGCAGGCCCGTACGGCCGCCGCGCTGGGCGCGGGCACGGACGAGCTGCCCGAGGAGCCCGTCGACCTCGCCCTCGTCGCCGCGCCGCCCGCGCACGTCGCCGCCGTACTCGCCGACGCCATGCGGCGCGGAGCGGCCCGCGGCTACCTCGACGTGGCCAGCGTCAAGGGCGGCCCGCGCCGCGAGCTGGAGGCGCTGGGGCTCGACCTGTCGTCGTACATCGGTACGCATCCCATGTCCGGCCGGGAGAAGTCCGGGCCGCTGGCCGCGACCGGCGAACTCTTCGAGGGCCGCCCCTGGGTGCTCACCCCGACCCGCGACACCGACACCGAGGTCCTCAACCTCGCCCTGGAACTCGTCTCGTACTGCCGTGCCGTGCCCGTGGTGATGGACGCCGACGCCCACGACCGCGCGGTGGCCCTCGTCTCGCACATGCCCCACCTGGTCTCCAGCATGGTCGCCGCGCGCCTGGAGAACGCCGAGGAGGCCGCCGTACGGCTGTGCGGCCAGGGCATCCGGGACGTGACGCGGATCGCCGCCTCCGACCCCGGGATGTGGATCGACATCCTGTCCGCCAACCCGGGCCCGGTCGCCGACCTCCTCGGCGACGTCGCCGCCGACCTCGCGGAGACCGTGGAGGCGCTGCGCGCCCTGCAGTCCTCCGACGAGGCCAAGCGGCGGGCCGGGGCCGGGGGCATCGAGGACGTGCTGCGGCGCGGGAACGCGGGGCAGGTGCGGGTGCCGGGCAAGCACGGATCGGCCCCGCGGACGTACGAGACGGTCGCGGTGCTCATCGACGACCAGCCCGGCCAGCTGGCCCGGATCTTCGCCGACGCCGACCGGGCCGGGGTCAACATCGAGGACGTGCGCATCGAGCACGCCACCGGACAGCAGGCCGGTCTGGTGCAGCTGACGGTGGAGCCGAAGGCGGCCCCGGTACTGACGGCTGCCCTGCGGCAACGGGGCTGGTCGATCCGGCAGTAGCCGCGACGGATGCCGCCCCGGCAGCCCGCCGGCCCCTGACCGCCGGGCCGAGGACCGCCCCGCCGCCCGGCGGTCACCGGGCGCGGATCGCGGTCACCGGCAGCCGGAGCCGCGCCGGTGGTCCGGCGGGTACCGCTGCCGGCGCCGCGAGGGTTCGGAGAGGACGGCCGTGCCGTGGGCGCCGGGCAGGCGATCACCCCCGGCCGCACGGTCGCCACGGCGGTCGCCGACCGTCGCCACGGTGGTCAGCGGTCGTCGGCACGGCGGTCGCCGGCGGCCGGAGCCGGGCCGGGCGGGCGCGGCGGGTGCCGTTGCCGGGGTTCTGTGAGGGCGTGGGGCGGGTGGCCGTGCCGGGGTGGTCCGGGAAGCCAGTAACCTTGTGCAGGGCACCCCCGCGGCCCCGCACACTCCCACCACCCCGCACCAGGAAGGTGTCCCCCCGTGGAAAACGGCGCCGCCGAGCCCGTGATCGTCGCCATCGACGGTCCCTCCGGCACGGGCAAGTCGAGCACGTCCAAGGCCGTCGCCGCGCAGCTGGGGCTGAGCTACCTGGACACCGGCGCCCAGTACCGGGCCATCACCTGGTGGATGGTGGCCAACGGGATAGACACCGACGACCCGTCCGCGATCGCCGCCGCCGCGGGGAAGCCGGAGATCGTCTCCGGCACCGACCCGGCCGGGCCGACGATCACCGTGGACGGCGTGGACGTGGCCGGCCCGATCCGCACCCAGGAGGTCACCTCCAAGGTCAGCGCGGTCAGCGCGGTGCCCGAGGTGCGCTCCCGGATCACGGAGCTGCAGCGCTCGCTGGCCGCCGGGGCGGAGCACGGCATCGTCGTCGAGGGCCGTGACATCGGTACGACGGTGCTGCCCGACGCCGACCTCAAGATCTTCCTCACCGCGTCCGCGGAGGCCCGCGCCGCCCGCCGCAGCGGCGAGCTGAAGGGCGCCGACGTGCACACCACGAAGGCGGCGCTCGTCGCGCGCGACGCGGCCGACTCCAGCCGCAAGACCTCGCCGCTCGCCAAGGCGGACGACGCGGTCGAGGTGGACACCACCGCGCTGACCCTGTCGCAGGTCATCGAGTGCGTCGTCACCCTCGTCGAGGAGAAGCGGGCCGCGAGGTGAGCGGAGCCCCGTCACCCGGCGTGCCCTCCCGCGGGGCCGCCGCAGACGTGGCGTCGGAGCGCGGGGCCGAGGTCGGGCGGCGGATCGGCGTCGGCCTGATGTACGGCCTGTGGCGGCCCCGGGTGCTCGGCGCCTGGAAGGTGCCCGCCACCGGACCGCTGATCTTCGCCGTCAACCACTCCCACAACATCGACGGCCCCATGGTCATGGGCGTCGCGCCCCGCCCCACGCACTTCCTGATCAAGAAGGAGGCGTTCATCGGGCCCCTCGGCCCCTTCCTGACCGGCATCGGCCAGCTGAAGGTGGACCGCGCGAGCACCGACCGCACCGCGATCACCCGGGCGCTCGGCGTCCTGGCGAACGGCGGTGTGCTGGGCATATTCCCCGAGGGCACCCGCGGCGAGGGCGACTTCGCCTCCCTGCGCGCCGGGCTCGCCTACTTCGCGGTCCGCAGCGGCGCGCCGATCGTCCCGGTCGCCGTTCTGGGAAGCACCGAGAGGCGCGGGCGGTTGATGAAGGGGCTGCCACCGCTGCGCTCCCGCGTCGACGTCGTCTTCGGAGACCCCTTCGAGGCGGGTGACGGCAGTGGCCGCCGCACCCGCAAGGCCCTGGACGAGGCGACCGAGCGCATCCAGAAGCAGCTCACCGCCCACCTGGAAAACGCCAGGCACTTCACCGGCCGCTAGCCGACACTGAGTAGTGGCCCCGCCCCGACGGCCCGACCCGACGGCCTGCCCCGACGGCCGGTCCGGCGGGCGGACGCCACCGATCACCACGACGGAACGACGAGGTACACACTTCATGAACGACCACATCGACTCCGAGGGCGCGCCCGACGAGCACGACCACGGAGCGCTTGGCGACGCCGAGTACGCGGAGTTCATGGAGCTCGCCGCGGAAGAGGGCTTCGACGCCCTGGACGTCGAGGGCGCCCTCGAGGCCGCGGGCCACGGCCCGCTGCCGGTGCTCGCCGTCGTCGGCCGCCCGAACGTCGGCAAGTCGACCCTCGTCAACCGGATCATCGGCCGCCGTGAGGCCGTCGTCGAGGACCGGCCCGGCGTCACCCGTGACCGGGTGACCTACGAGGCCGAGTGGGCGGGCCGCCGCTTCAAGGTCGTCGACACCGGCGGCTGGGAGCAGGACGTCCTCGGTATCGACGCCTCCGTGGCCGCCCAGGCCGAGTACGCGATCGACGCCGCCGACGCCGTCGTGTTCGTCGTCGACGCCAAGGTCGGCGCGACCGACACCGACGAGGCCGTCGTACGGCTGCTGCGCAAGGCGGGCAAGCCGGTCGTGCTGTGCGCCAACAAGGTCGACGGCCTGAGCGGTGAGGCCGACGCGGCCTACCTCTGGTCCCTCGGCCTCGGTGAGCCCCACCCGGTCTCGGCGCTGCACGGCCGCGGCACCGGCGACATGCTGGACGCCGTCCTGGAGGCGCTGCCCGAGGCGCCCGCCCAGACCTTCGGCGCCGGCGTGGGCGGACCGCGCCGCATCGCCCTCATCGGCCGCCCCAACGTCGGCAAGTCGTCCCTGCTGAACAAGGTGGCGGGCGAGGAACGCGTCGTCGTCAACGAGATCGCCGGCACCACCCGCGACCCGGTCGACGAGATCATCGAACTCGGTGGCAAGACCTGGAAGTTCGTCGACACCGCCGGTATCCGCAAGCGGGTCCACCTCCAGCAGGGCGCCGACTACTACGCCTCGCTGCGCACCGCGGCCGCCGTCGAGAAGGCCGAGGTGGCCGTCGTGCTCATCGACGCCGCCGACTCCATCTCCGTGCAGGACCAGCGGATCGTCACCATGGCGGTGGACGCGGGCCGTGCGCTGGTCCTCGCCTACAACAAGTGGGACACCCTCGACGAGGAGCGCCGCTACTACCTCGAGCGCGAGATCGAGACCGAGCTGGGCCAGGTGGCGTGGGCCCCGCGCGTCAACGTCTCGGCGCGCACCGGACGTCATATGGAGAAGCTGGTCCCGGCGATCGAGACGGCGCTGGCGGGCTGGGAGACCCGCGTCCCGACCGGCCGCCTCAACGCGTTCCTCGGCGAACTGGTCTCCGCCCACCCGCACCCGGTGCGGGGCGGCAAGCAGCCGCGCATCCTCTTCGGCACCCAGGCCGGTACCAGGCCGCCGCGCTTCGTGCTGTTCGCCTCCGGCTTCATCGAGGCGGGCTACCGGCGCTTCATCGAACGGCGCCTGCGCGAGGAGTTCGGCTTCGAGGGCACCCCGATCCACATCTCGGTGCGGGTGCGGGAGAAGCGCGGCTCGAAGACCGCGAAGACCGCGAAGCAGAAGTAACGGCAGCGACCGCGGTACGACCGCCGCGGACACGCGGACACGCGGACACGCGGACACGCGGACACGCGGAGGGGCGGCCCCGGGCGACAACGCCGGGGCCGCCCCTCCGCGTGGTGACCGCGATGGTCCCCGCGCCGGGTCAGAGCCCGCCGCGGCGGGCCGGCGGCAGTGCGGCGGGGACGTGGTACGTCCCGGTGCCGTGCTGCGGCGGCAGCGTGCCGATCCGCTGCCACTGCGGCTGGGACGGAGCCGGGGGCGGAGCCTGCGCCGGGGACGGTGCCGGGGGCGGCACCTGCGGCGGCGCGGACCGTCCGGCGCCGGCGTGCCGGGCGAGCGAGGCCCCGGCGCTGTAGGCGCGGTACGAACCCGGGCCGAACGACACCGGACTCTGCCCGGCGCTCCGCCCGGCGCCCCCGGACGCGGTGAGCCCGAAGGCGACGAAGCCCAGGTCCTCCTCGCCGCTGCGGTCGCCCGGCAGGGTGCGGTAGGACCTGACGTACTCGGCGTAGAGCGCGTCGTAGATCGGCGTGGCCGATGGGCCGCCCGGGGTCTCCCGGCCGGGGCGTACGGACCGGACCGGCTGGAAGGACTGGCGGCGGGGGACGTCGTAGAGGTGCACGTATGTCCAAACGACCCCGGGGCCCAGGGGATGCGGCCCGGTGGGCGGCCCGTTGCGGAGCGGGGGCCCTCGGCCCGTCCGGGTGCCGCTCACGTCCCGGCGAGGGGCAGCGCGGCCCCGACCAGCTTCCCGGTCGCGGCCGCCCGGTCCAGCGCGTCCCGCATCAGGTCCTCGCGGGGCTGCCGGCCGATCGAGCCGACCGGCGCCGCGAACAGCAGCACCTGCTGGTGCTTGTTGGCGGCGGCCCGCCAGCCCTCGGTGACCTGCAACGGCTGGTGCGCCTGCCACCAGGCCACCGGGGCGCCGCCCTCCGCGCCCGGTTGCAGCACCGCGTGCAGCCGGCCCACGGCGAGCAGCACCGACCAGCCGTGCAGCACCGGCGGGACCTCGGCGAGCTGGGGCAGCGGCATGAACCCCTGCTCGATCAGCAGCGGCAGGAAGTCGTCCCCGGCGGCGGTGGAACCGGGGCGCACGATCGGCGCGGTCGGCTCCACGACGAGGGCGGGGTGCAGCTCCCCGGCGATCAGGACGAGCCCGCTGGTCACCCCGAGCACCGCCGGCTCGGGCACGGCCTGCTGCGCCGCCGCGCCCGGGATGATGCCGCCGCCGATGGACCGGACCGCCCCCTGCAACTGCTCCTCGGTGACCTGGACGACCTGCGAGGGCAGGCAGCCGGCGTGGGCGAAGGCGAGGACGGCGGTCTCGTCCCCGATGAACAGGACGGTGCTGGTGTGCTCCAGGTCGGAGTCCCCCGGGGTGCGGCAGGACGTGCAGTCGTATCTGCCCGGGGCGTTCTCTCCGGCGAGCAGCCGGTCGGCTTCTTCGTCGCCGATCTCGGCGCGGACGGCGTCGCTGACGTCGAGCATGCGCGGCACGGTGGCTCCCTCGGGATGCGTGCGTGGGGGATCCGGGGGCTCCCGGTCCGTGAGCCCCGGAGGGTTCCGGGCTCATGAAGATGTCAACGGGCGACCTGTGGCGGGAGTCACGCATTCATCCGAACGGAATCGCAGCATCCGGCGCGGAGGGTGACGGGCACCGCGGAATGCCTCACTCCACGTCAACTCAGCCCGTACACAGGGACCTCGGGTCGGTGAAACAGATCACAGCGGCGACCGGCCGATGGTCGACAAAGTACGAAATGAGCGAATGAAGTGGGTGGCCGGAAAAAGCCGTTACCTGCGGTAACTGCCGACTGGCCTGGAATGACAAGGAGTTGGTTGAAATCGGACCGCCCGGCTCCCTACATTCCTCCGCCGAGTGCACAGAGCACCGCTCGGGTACGTCCGCCGACCGCGCCAGGTACGACTCACGGCGCGGAACCGGCGGACGGGGCCGAACGCGTCGCACCGCGTCCGTACGCGGCGGGAACGCGCCCGGCCTTGGGGGAACCCGGGTCCGTGGAGAGGGAACTACATGTCCGAGTGTGCCGATACCACCCGCAGCACCGCGCGCAAGGCGCGCACCACGGCGGTCCTCACCGGAGCGGCCCTGCTCGCTCCGCTCGGACTGCTGGCCGCCGGCGGCGACGCCGCGGCGGCGGACAGCGGGATCTGGGACCGCATCGCCCAGTGCGAGAGCGGCGGCAACTGGCACATCAACACCGGCAACGGCTACTACGGCGGGCTCCAGTTCTCCGCCTCCACCTGGCGCGCGTACGGCGGCACCGCCTACGCCCCGCGGGCCGACCAGGCCACCAGGCAGCAGCAGATCGCCGTGGCCACCAAGGTCCAGGGCGCCCAGGGCTGGGGCGCGTGGCCGGTCTGCTCGGCCCGCGCCGGAGCGGCCGGCGGGGCCCCCGAGAACGCCTCGGCGGCGACGAAGCCGTCGGGCACGTCGGGCTCGGCGGGGACCGGAGCCACCCGTGAGAGCGCGAAGACCCACGCCCCGGCGGCCCGCCGGACGGAGCCGTCGAAGAACACGACCGGCACCACGAACCGCACCGCGGGCGGTGCCTCCGCCACCGGCGCGTACACGGTCCGCGAGGGCGACACCCTGAGCGCCGTCGCGGAACGGTACGGGACCACCTGGCAGCGGCTCTACGCCGCCAACAAGGCCGTCGTCGGCGGTGATCCCGACCTGATCGTGCCCGGGCAGAAGCTCGAGATCTGAGCTGCTCCCCCCTGCCCGGGACACGGGCCCCCGCCCGGTCGCCGACCGGGCGGGGTCGGCTCATGTGCCGGACAGGGCTGCGGCCCGTCCGCGGGACCCCGGCGACCGGGTGCCGGTCGTCACCTGGTGGGACACGGCTTCCCGGGCGGCGGACCGGCGCCGGGAAACGGCTGCGGACGCCCGCGGGGGCCCCGAAGCAGGCGGCGGCCGGCGCGGCGGTCCTGTGTTCGAGCCGTGAATTTCTCATGAGGGGTCAGCCCCTGCGCGCCGCCCGGGAATCGGCCGGGAATGGGGTTCCGGGACGCCGCCGTCCGGTACTCGGAGGCGCTTTCCGCGGTCTTATCCCGGAGCACCCGGCCGACACGCAGGAATTTCGCTCGAATGCCCGTACCCCCGGGTATCGAACCCCTCGTCCACTGACGAAGTCGGCGCCATTCGAGTGTGCTGATCTTGTGACAGAAGTGTGACACGCCCGCAGGAGTGGTTCTAACGTTGCGGCATGGCATCCATTCCCGCTCCACCCCCGGAACCCCAGGACGACCCGGCCGCGTACGCCGGTCTCGACGCCGCCGAGGCCGAGCGGCTCGCGCGGGAGCGCGGCTGGTCGCCGGTGCGGTCGCTGCCGCCCGGCGCGATCATCACCATGGAGTACCGGGTGGGCCGGCTGAACTTCGAGGTGGAGGGCGGCCGGGTGCGGCGCGCCTGGAAGGGCTGAGCCGCTCCTCGCCCCTCCGCACGCCCGCGGGCACGGCGAAGGCCCCGGTCCTGTTCCCCGGGACCGGGGCCTCGCGTGCGGGGCTGTGGTGCGCCTGACGGGGGTCAGCCGCCGGTCAGCGGCCGGGCCGCGGAGGCGGTGCCGCCGCGCGGCACCCGCTCCGGGTGCGTCCGGTCGGCGTGCGGCGGACGCCGGCTGCCGGCGGGGGTGACGGGGGTGCGCTCCGAACGGTTCAGATGCGGGCCGGGGGCCAGGTAGGCGGGCGACCGGGGCGTACGGGCGCTCGTACCGGAGCCGACCGGCTCGCGGGCCGGGGCCCCCTCCTGGGAGGAGCCGAGCGGCGTGTGCGGCACCACGGGATTGGCCGGGACCGGCGCGGGCAGCGGACGGCCGAGGCGCCAGCGGTCGCGCAGGCCGAAGACACCGGCCTCGGTACGGGCGATCAGCGGCTCGCACCAGGGCAGTGCCAGCAGGATCAGCAGACCCGCCGCCCAGCCGAGGAGTACGTCGCTCAGCCAGTGGGTGCCGAGGTAGACGGTGGTGAGGCCGACACCCAGCGACGTCACCGCGGACACCGCGGACAGCCAGCGGCGGGCTCTCGGAGTGGACGCCAGATACGCCAGGATCCCCCAGGTCACCACGGCGTTGGCGGTGTGGCCGCTGGGAAATATATCGCCGCCCATACCCATCTCGTTGGAACCGATGGTGATGGCGTAGTGCGGTCCGAGGCGGCCCATGCCGATCTTGGCGGCGCCGACCGTGATGTTCAGCAGGAGCAGCGAGGCGCCCAGGGTCAGCAGCGGGCGCAGGGTGTGCTGCCGCCAGGAGCGCCAGCCCAGCCAGGCCGCGACCATCACCGCGGTGGGGCCGCGCTGGCCGAGCACCACGTAGTAGTCGAGGAAGGCGTGGATCTGCGGCCACTGCTGGTACGGCCGGAAGAACATGACCTGCCAGTCGAGCCTGACGAGCCATGAGGTGGTGACCACGGCCCACACGATGGCCAGATAGAACGCCAGCGTGGCCGAGAAGAGCACGACACGGTGCCGGCTCATCTTCGGCATGTCCGTGATCACCGGTCGTTCCGGCTCACGGTCCAGCCTGGCGAACACCCGGTCAAGACGGGTGAGGTTGCGTTCGGTACACACTCTATCGACGTTACAGCGGGTGAGCTCAGTTCCCTGACGAATCTCCGTTTTGTGATGACGATGTGATGTGGGATTGCTCTCAAGGAGACGTTCAATTCACCGGAATCGGCAATCACGTGCCGGCCCGTCAGTAATTCCTTTGAGCCGTCCGGGTGTCCGATTTATGACAGGTATGAATTCAGTTAACCGAATGCTGGTGTGGATTTTTCCCGCTGCTCACCGGCGCGGGGCGGGTTCAGGGCGGCCCGGAGCCGGTGAGCCAGAACGCCCCGTACACCGCCGACGCCACCGCCGCGGCCCCCAGCACCAGCGCCGACCTGGGCACACGCAGCCGCGCCAGGGCCAGGGCGAGCGGCAGCAGCAGCGGGAAGGCCGGCAGCAGGAGCCGCGGCTTCGAGCCGAAGTAGCTCGACGCGCCCAGCGCGAGCGCGATGACCACACCCGTGTGGACCAGCAGCGGGAGCGGCTGCCGCTGCCGTACACAGACGACGTACAGCCAGATCACCAGGGCCGCCCCGGCGATCAGCCCGGCACCGGCGAGGGCGCCCGGCAGTGACGTGAACCTGCCTGCCACGAAGCACGCGAACGCCCAGCCCCCGTCGAAGCCGTTGCGCCAGCCCGTCTGGACGTCCACATAGCCGAGCGGACCGTCGCCGGTGTGCCGGCCGACCCACAGCACGTATCCGGCGACACCCAGGGGTGCGAGGAGCATCCCGAGGGCGCGCGACGCGACGGACGCGCCCCTCGCGGGCGGCGCGAGGGGGCCGCGGGGGGCGTGCGACGCGTCATGCGCGCCGTGCGGTCCCGGCGTGCTCCTCCGCCGCACGAACGAGGCAACGCCTCCGGTCCACACCGCGGCGACCACGGCCAGCCCGACCGGCCGGGTCAGCCCGGCGGACAGCGCCAGCGCCCCCGCGGTGACCCACCACCCGGTCAGCACCGCGTACAGCGACCAGGCGGCCAGCGCCGTGAACAGCGACTCGCTGTACGCCATCGACTGCACGATCCCCACCGGCAGCACCGCCCACAGCAGCACCGCGCACACCCCGGCCCGGGGCCCGTGAAGACGGTCCGTGACGGCGAAGATCCCCGCCGCCGCGCCGAGCGACGCGCACAGGGCCACGGCGAGCCCGGCGTCGCCGTACGACAGCCCGGCCACCGTGTGCAGCAGCCGCTCCAGCCACGGCAGCAGCGGGAAGAACGCCAGGTCGGAATGGACGTCGCCGTCGGGCAGCCGCACCTCGTAGCCGTAGCCCCCGCCCGCGACCCGGGCGTACCACAGGGCGTCCCAGCGCGCCGTCAGCAGCGTGTGGGCACTCTTGCCGCGCGCCGCGCTCCACACCGCCAGCACCAGCAGCCCCAGCGCGCGCACGGCCGCGTACCCGAGGAGAGCAGGCGCGGCCCGGCGCAGCGGTCCCCGGCGGGCCGGCGCCTCACGCGTCGCTAGTTCGGTCACCGCCCGATTATCGGTGCCGCCGGGAACCGCGCAGGTCACCCCGGCGTGGTCAAGGGGGGTGGGAGTGGGGTACGCCACACCCCCGCCGGCCGGAGTTGAGACGTCCGCCACCCTGACACGGCGGGGAACTCGCGTACTCTGACGTGTCATTCGCTGTTCGACGCGAGGGCCGGAGCCGACCGCTCCCTCCTGCCGGGCCGCGGGGAGTCCCCGCCCCGCGTGTGCGCCGGACGCGAAGGTCCAGCTTGGAGGTACGCGCATGTCCGGGACGACCACGGCCGCGGCTGCGCCGCGCCGTCGGCCGGCCGGGGCCGGTGCGGGCCGCTGGGTCGTCCTCGTCGTGCTGTGCGTCAGCCTGCTGCTGGTCGCCCTCGACGCGACCGTGCTGCACGTCGCGGTGCCCGCCGTCACCGAGGACCTCAGGCCCGGCCCGATCGAACTGCTCTGGATCGTCGACGCCTACCCCCTGGTCTGCGCCTCGCTGCTGATCCTCTTCGGCACGCTGGGCGACCGGGTGGGCCGCCGGAGGATCCTGCTCCTCGGCTACGGCCTGTTCGGCGTCGCCTCCGCCGTGGCCGCCCTCGCCCAGGACGCCCAGGTACTCATCGGTGCCCGGGCGCTGCTCGGTGTCGGCGGCGCGATGATCATGCCCGCGACGCTGTCGATCCTCCGCCAGGTCTTCCCCGACCGGCGCGAGCGGGCGGTGGCGATCGGTGTGTGGAGCGCCGTCGCCGCGGTGGGCGCGGCTGTCGGACCGCTGCTCGGCGGCTTCCTCCTGGAGCACTTCTGGTGGGGCTCGGTGTTCCTGGTGAACATCCCCCTGATGCTGGTGATCGTGCCGGCCGGACGGCTGCTGCTGCCCGAGTCGCGGGGCGGGCACGACGGCCCCTGGGACGTCACCGGCGCACTGACGGCGGCCGCCGGCCTGTTCGGCGTGATCCTCGGCGTGAAGCGGCTCGGCGGCGGCGAAGGCGCGACCGGCGTGTTCACCCTCGCCCCGCTGCTGCTGGGCGGCGCGCTGCTCGTCCTGTTCGTACGGCGCCAGCGCGGCCGGCCGTACCCGCTGGTGGACCTGCGGATGTTCGCGCGCCCCGCCTTCAGCACCTCCGTCGGCTGCATCGTGCTCGCCATGCTCGCGCTGGTCGGCCTCGAGCTGATCGCCGCGCAGTACCTCCAGCTCGTCCTCGGGCTGTCCCCGCTCCGGACGGGCCTCAGGATGCTGCCGCTCACCGTCGCGGCGATGGCGGCGGGTCTCACCGGGGCCCGGCTGCTGCGCCGCCTCGGTCCCCGCCGCATGGTCGGCCTCGGCTTCGTCCTCACCGCGGCGGCCGTGGTGACCCTGACCGCGATGGGCGGCGCCGACAACCCCGGGCTGCTGCTGTCCGGGTTCGTGCTGCTGGGCTTCGGTCTGGAGACGACGCTGTTCGGCGCGTACGAGTCGATGCTCAGCGAGGCACCCCCCGCCCAGGCGGGCGGGGCCGCGGCGGTCGGCGAGACCTCCTACCAGCTCGGCGCCGGGATCGGCATCGCCCTGCTGGGCAGCGTGATGAACGCGGCGTACGCACCCGGCCTCGCGGCCGTGCCCGGAGTCCCGTCCGCCGCGGCCAGGGGCGCGGGGCGTTCGCTGGGCGAGGCGTACGACATCGCGGGCCGGCTCGGCGGCGCCCCGGGAGCCGCGCTGCGCCGCGCCGCCCGGGACTCCTTCGTCCACGGACTGCATGTCACGCTGCTGGTGAGCGCGGGGCTGCTGCTGGCGGGGGCGGCGATGGCGCTGCGGCTGCCCCGGGTGATGCAGTGCGAGACGCCCGGGATCCCCGAGGGCCCGGAGACCCCCGAAGGCTCTGCCGGCCTCGAAGACTCCGGGAGCCGCGAGGACGCCGGGGGCGGGGACGGCGGTGCGTCCGGAGTGCCCTCGCCCCGGGAGCCCGAGAGGTCACGCGTCTCCGCATGAGCGATCACAGGATTCCCCGCGGGGCGGTGGGCCGGCCTCAGCTCTGGTTGAAGAAGCCGTCCGCGCGGCGCGAGGACGGGTCGGCGCTGATGATCTCGGTGTTCGCGGGCGTCAGCAGGAAGACACGGGTCGCGACCCGCTCGATCGTGCCGCGCAGCCCGAAGGTCAGTCCGGCCGCGAAGTCGACGACGCGCTTGGCGTCGGCACCGTCCATGGCCGTGAGGTTGACGATGACCGGGATGCCGTCCCGGAAGAGCTCGCCGATGGCCCGCGCGTCCCGGAAGCTGTCCGGAGTGACCGTGCCGATCCGGTGGCCCGTCTCCTCGGCCGTGTCCGAGGCCACCTTGACGCGGGGGTCGGTGACCCAGGCGTCTCCGGCTTCGGCCTCTTCGGAGTAGTCGTCGTCGTAGTAACGCTCGTCGTCGTTGTCGTCAACGAGGCCGAGCCAAGCACTCGCCTTGCGTACCGATCCCATGGACGCCTCCTCTCACAGCGGTCTTTCGTGCTTTCCGCATCTCTATGGTCTCCATGATGCGGACGGCGTGCCATGTGAATAGACGGCGCGCGGGGGGTTTGTGACGGTACTGGTGCACAGCCGATCCGTCGAGAGTCCGCGTCTCCCAAGGGACTTGCTGTACAGGGCTGCTGACTGTGAGTGAAATATGATTCTTCCAGGCGTATGGGTGACGAGTGTCGCGTCCGGGTGAACGCCCCACCCGGTGGGACAGGTGTATTCATGGGTACGATTCCCGCCGCTCAACGTTGTACACAGCACGGGGGGAACGTCGTGTTCGGAATCGTCAGGCCCTGCGTCCACCGGCTCGGGGAGGGCCTCAAGGCCGAGTGGATGGCGCACCTGTGCGGACTGTGCCTCGCACTGCGCGGAGATCACGGACAATTCGCACGTATCGTGACAAACTATGACGGACTACTCATATCCGTCCTGACGGAGGCTCAGGCAGGACGCGGCGCGGGGGTCACCGTGACCGCGGGCCGCAAGGGGAGCGGCGGGCGGCGTACGGCGGGGCCCTGCCCGCTGCGCGGGATGCGCACCGCCTCCGTCGCCCAGGGCGAGGGCGCCCGGCTCGCGGCCGCCGTCTCCCTGGTGCTCGCCTCCGCCAAACTGCGGGACCACATCGCCGACGGCGACGGACTGCTCGCGCGCCGTCCGATGGCGGCCGCCGCCCGCCGGGTCGCCGCGAACTGGGGCGGTGCGGGCGCCCGTACCGGCGCCGGCGTCGGCTTCGACACCGCCGTCCTGGTGGACGCCGTCGACCGGCAGCCCGGCATCGAGACGCTCGCCGGACCCGGCACCCCGGTCCTCACGGTCACCGAACCGACCGAGACCGCCACCGCCGCCGCCTTCGCCCACACCGCCCACCTGGCCGGCCGCCCCGCCAACGCCGCGCCCCTCGCCGAGGCGGGGCGGCTGTTCGGGCGCCTCGCCCATCTCCTGGACGCCGTCGAGGACCAGGCCGCCGACGCCGCTGCCGGTGCCTGGAACCCGCTCACCGCCACCGGCACCTCCCGCACCGAGGCCCGTCGGCTCGCCGACGACGCGCTGCGCGGCATACGGCTCGCGCTGCGCGAGACCGAGTTCTCCGACGGTCGCCTCGCCCATCTGCTGCTCGCCCACGAACTGCGCCGCTCCGTCGACCGTGCGTTCGGCACCGAGTCCTGCGGACACACCGTGGACGCCGGGCAGGCCGCCTTCGGCCCGCCGCAGGGGCCGTACGCGCCCCAGGGCCCGCAGTCCCCGATGCCGGGCAACCCGTACGGCGATCCGGGCGGCAACCCCTTCGGCGGTGAGCCGCCCCGCCCGGACAAGCGGGGTTTCTGGGCCGGGTGCGCGGCGGCGCTCGGGCTGTGCTGCACCTGCAGGGTGTGCTGCGCGGACGAGTTCGAGGGCCCCTGGTCGCGCAAGAAGCGGGAGGGCTGGTGCGGTGACTGCGACTGCGGTGACTGCGACTGTTCGTGCTGCGAGATCTGCAACTGCTGCAACTGCTGTGAATGCCTCTCCTGCTGCGACTGCTGACGGAACCGCTGACACGATCGCTGACGAAACTCCTGACCGAGCGTTCGGTCCGAGACACCGCTGACGGAGCGTGAAGTCCTGCCGTTCGCCGCTCGGCTGGCGAACGGCGCGGCGTTCTCCGTGGTCAGCGGTCGGGTGGCAGTGTTCGCCCAACCGGCCGTACCCGGGCGCGGTGCGGCCGAAGGAGCGGTCAACGCGCGTAGTGTTCACGCCGTTTGAACCCTGTGCGGCCGAAAGGCACCCTTGCGGACCCCGGTCGTGCAGCCGAATACTCCCCCTCAGCGCTTGTCAGGGGCACGGCTTGTCCGGAACCCGGACAATCATGCCGCTGGCTGCGCCTCACGGGCCCCGACCCCACGCGGGCCCCCGAATTCCCTTGGGAGGGAACGAAAAGTGAGGATCAAGCGCACCACCCCCCGCGGCGGCGTCGCCAGACGGACCGGGCTCGTCGCCCTGGTCTCCGGATTCGTCGCCGCGGCAGCGTTCGCCGCCCCCACCGCGAACGCGAGCGACACCCAGGCGTTCACCTCCGCCCAGCTCACCAAGGCCAACGCCTCCGTCCTCCAGGCGGACGTCCCCGGCACGGCCTGGGCGGTCGACAGCAAGACCAACCGCGTCGTCGTCACCGTGGACAGCACGGTCTCCGACGCGCAGATCGCGAAGATCAAGCAGCAGGCCGGCGCCGAGTCCGGCGCGCTGACCATCGCGCACACCCCCGGTACCTTCCGGAAGCTGATCACCGGCGGTGACGCCATCTACGGCGGCGCCTACCGCTGCTCGCTCGGCTTCAACGTGCACAGCGGGAGCACGTACTACTTCCTGACCGCCGGCCACTGCGGACAGGTCGCCTCCACCTGGTACAGCGACTCGGGCCACACCACGGTGCTGGGCACGAACGTCAGCTACAGCTTCCCGACGAACGACTTCGCGCTGGTGCGGTACACCAACTCGTCCATCGCCCACCCCAGCGCGGTCGGCAGCCAGTCGATCACCAGCGCGGCCACCCCGAGCGTGGGCACCACGGTCTACCGCCGCGGTTCCACCACCGGCACCCACAGCGGCCGGGTCACCGCGCTCAACGCCACCGTCAACTACGGCAGCGGTGACATCGTCTACGGCATGATCCAGACCACGGTCTGCGCCGAGGGCGGCGACAGCGGCGGCCCGCTCTACGCGGGCACGGTGGCCTACGGTCTGACCTCCGGCGGCAGCGGCGACTGCACCTCCGGCGGTACGACCTTCTTCCAGCCGGTCACCGAGGCACTGAGCTACTACGGCGTGAGCGTCGGCTGACGCCCACCGTCCCACCGGCCCCCGCACGCGCAACCGGCGTGCGGGGGCCTTCCGTTGGGTGGCGGCAAGGGCCCGTACGTCCCGGCCGGGGAGTCCCACCCGCGTGGTGGGCACCCCGCCGGGCCGTCTCCGGCGGCTCCGCGAAAAAGAAAGTTCGGATCACGGGCATTCGCCGTTGCGTCGACGCCGACGCGGTGCGAATGTATGACGACGCGAAGGCCAGAGACGACCGGCGCGACGAGCCACGGGCATGACATGTCCGGTTCGTCACCCGCCCGTGCCTGGCAGGCGCGGGCTTCCTCGGGTTTCCGGCCTGCCGACGAAGATCGGCTGACCTGCACATTTTGCAGTCCCGCCCCCGGTAGAGGGGCTGGGACCTTCTGCGCGGAGCTCCGGGACCTTCTTCCCTCAAGATAGGCCGTTCTCGGATCGATGATCGATCGGTCATGGGGTCGAATAGATGGTGTCAGCGAAGCCCGCGACGAAGGAGGCTGGCCATGCAGGTCGTGGACCAGGTGAACGAACTGGTGGAGAACGCCAAGAAGGCGCTCCTGCAGTTCGAGTCGTACGACCAGGAGCAGGTCGACCACATCGTCAAGAAGGCGTCCCTTGCGGCGCTCAGCGCGCACGGAGAGCTGGCCCGGCTGGCGGTCGAAGAGACCGGCCGAGGGCTGTTCGAAGACAAGGCCGTCAAGAACATCTTCGCCTGCGAGCACGTCACCCACTCGATGCGCAACCTGCGCACCGTGGGCGTGATCAACCGTGACGAATTGACCGGTATCACTGAAATAGCCGAGCCGGTCGGTGTGGTCTGTGCGATGACTCCGGTCACCAACCCCACTTCCACCACGATCTTCAAGGCGCTCATCGCCCTGAAGACCCGCAACCCGATCATCTTCGCCTTCCACCCCAGCGCCCAGAAGTGCTCGGCCGAGACCGCCCGCATCGTGCGGGACGCGGCGATCGCCGCCGGTGCGCCCGAGGGCTGTGTGCAGTGGATCGAAGAGCCCTCGATGGATGCCACCCAGGCGCTCATGAAGCACGACGGTGTCTCCACGATCCTCGCCACCGGTGGCAACGCGATGGTGCGTGCCGCGTACTCCTGCGGCAAGCCCGCTCTCGGTGTCGGCGCGGGCAACGTCCCCGCCTATGTCGCCGCCGACGCGGACCTGCGCCGCGCCATCCACGACATCGTCCTGTCCAAGGCTTTCGACCAGGGCATGATCTGCGCCTCCGAGCAGGCGATCATCCTCGACAAGTCGGTCTACTCGGCCGGCCTCGCCGAGATGAAGCGCCTCGGCGCCTACGTGGTCACCGCCGCCCAGAAGAAGAAGCTCGAAGACTTCATCTTCGGCGTCACCGCGAACAGCAAGAACTGCGGCGAGGCCAAGCTGAACGCCACGGTCGTCGGCAAGTCCCCGGCGTGGATCGCCGAGCAGGCCGGGTTCACCGTGCCCGCCGACACCGCGATCCTGGTCGCCGAGTGCTCCGAGGTCGGCCCCAACGAGCCGCTGACCCGGGAGAAGCTGTCCCCGGTACTGGCCTGCCTCAAGGCCGCCGACACCGAGCAGGGCCTGCTGCTGGCCACCCAGATGGTCGAGTTCGACGGTCTGGGCCACTCCGCCGCGATCCACACCGAGAGCGAGGAGCTGGCCGAGGAGTTCGGCAAGCGCGTCAAGGCGATCCGCGTGATCGTCAACGCCCCCTCGAGCCTCGGCGGCATCGGTGACGTCTACAACGCCTTCCTGCCTTCGCTGACCCTGGGCTGCGGCTCCTACGGTCACAACTCGGTCTCCAACAACGTTACGGCGGTCAACCTCCTTAACATCAAGCGGATCGGACGGCGCAACAACAACATGCAGTGGTACAAGGTCCCGCCGAAGATCTACTTCGAGAAGGGTTCCCTGCGTTACCTGAAGGCCATGCCCGACGTGCACCGCGTCACCATCGTCACCGACCGCACGATGGAGCAGATCGGGTTCGTCCGCAAGGTCACCGAGATCCTGAACTCGCGTTCGGAACCGGTCATCCTGCAGTACATCACCGACGTCGAGCCCAACCCGGAGCTCACCACCGTCCTGCGCGGCGCGGAAGCGATGCGGGAGTTCAAGCCCGACACCATCGTCGCTCTCGGCGGCGGCTCGCCGATGGACGCGGCGAAGGTCATGTGGCTGATGTACGAGAAGCCGGAGATCGCGTTCGCGGACACGAAGGAGAAGTTCTTCGACATCCGCAAGCGCGCCTACAAGTTCCCGCAGCTGGGTGAGAAGGCGCAGCTCGTCGCCATCCCGACCACCTCGGGCACCGGCTCGGAGGTCACCCCCTTCGCGGTCATCTCCGACCCCGCGGCCGCCCAGAAGTACCCGCTGGCGGACTACGCGCTCACCCCGCACGTGGCGATCATCGACCCGACCCTGTCGATGAACCTCCCGCCGGTCGTGACCGCCGACTCCGGCTTCGACGCCCTGACCCACGCCACCGAGGCGTACGTGTCGGTCTACGCGAGCGACTTCACCGACGGCCAGTGCCTCCAGGCGATCAAGCTGATCTTCGAGAACCTGGAAGACTGCGTGAAGCTGGGCGCCAAGGCCCCCAAGGCCCGTGAGCGGATGCACAACGCGTCCACCATCGCGGGTATGGCCTTCGCGAACTCCTTCCTCGGCATGGTCCACGCGATGGCGCACACCCTGGGCAACACCTTCCACGTCGCCCACGGCCGCACCAACGCGCTGCTCCTGCCGCACGTGATCCGTCACAACGGCAAGGTCACCCACAAGGCCACCCCGTGGCCGAAGGCGGAGACCTACCGGGCGCCCGAGCGCTACCAGGAGCTGGCGAAGATGCTGGGCCTGCCGGCCGCCACCCCGGAGGAGGGCGTGGAGTCCTACGCCCGGGCCATCGAGGAACTGCGCGACCGCTGCGGTATCCCGGCCTCCTTCAAGGCGGAGGGCGTCGACGAGAAGGCCTTCCTGGAGGCCATGCCGCAGCAGGCGATGAACGCCTACGCCGACCAGTGCGCGCCCGCCAACCCGCGGATGCCGATGCTGGAGGACATGCAGGAGATCATGCGGATCGCCTACTACGGCAACGGCAGCTGACGCAGGCAGCCTGACCCAGGCGGTACGGCTGACATCCAGCCCGCAAGCCGGTGCCCGACCTCTCCGGAGGCCGGGCACCGGCTTTTTCGCGTGCCCGGCCGCGTGCCGGCCGCCGGGGACGCCGACGGCATGAGCGCCGTGCTTGTCATGTTCCGGTAGTCATTCGGGTGACTCGGCCCAGCTCAGCGGGTGTTACCGCCGGAATTTTTTGCCGACCCGTAACTTCACACTTGAACTACTCGCCCGTAACTTAGCGGGAAGAACAGCATCCTCGTGATCCGGATCACAGGGAGTCCTGCCGTCGCACCCCCTCGAGCCGCAAGGAGATCACCCGATGCTGCCCTGGAAGCGCCTGGTCAGACCCCTGGCCGCACTTCTGCTGACCGCGGCGGCCGCGACCGTCCCCGCGGCCTCCGCCTCCGCCTCCACCGCTTCCACCGCTTCCGGCGGGGGAGGCTGGAACGACTGGTCCTGCAAGCCGTCCGCCGCCCACCCCCGGCCCGTCGTCCTCGTCCACGGCACCCTCGGGAACTCCGTCGACAACTGGCTGGCGCTCGCGCCCTATCTGGAGGACCGCGGCTACTGCGTCTTCTCCCTGGACTACGGCCAGTTGACGGGAGTCCCGGTCTTCTACGGCCTCGGCCCCATCGACAAGTCGGCCGGGCAGCTCCAGACGTTCGTCGACCAGGTGCTCGCCGCGACCGGCGCCGCCAAGGCCGACATCGTCGGTCACTCGCAGGGCGGCATGATGCCCCGCTACTACCTCAGGTTCCTCGGCGGCGCCGCCAAGGTGAACGCCCTCGTCGGCATCGCCCCCGACAACCACGGCACCGACCTCGACGGACTCACCAACCTGCTGCCGTACTTCCCCGGCGCCGCGGACCTGATCAAGGCCACCACCCCCGGCCTCGCCGACCAGATCACCGGCTCCGCCTTCCTCACCAAGCTCAACGCGGGCGGCGACACCGTCCCCGGAGTGCACTACACGGTCATCGCCACCAAGTACGACGAGGTGGTCACCCCCTGGCGCACCCAGTACCTGAGCGGTCCGGACGTCACCAACGTCCTGCTCCAGGACCTCTGCCCGCTCGACCTCTCCGAGCATGTGACGATCGGCCTGCTCGACCGCGTCGCCTACCACGAGGTGGCCAACGCCCTCGATCCGGCGCACGCCACCGCCACCACCTGCGCGTCGGCGCTCGGCTGAGGCACAGGCGGTGGCGGTGAAACGATCCGCCGACCGGCCGCCGGGGCCTGACCGGCCTGAGCCGCCGCTCAGGCCCCGGCGCCCCCCGTGTCAGCGGCCGCGCCGCCCGCCGCCCACGGCGCCCCGCCGCCGTACCGAGGCGAACAGGGCGGCGGAACCCAGAGCCAGGGTGGCCGCACCCCCGATCGCGTAGTACGGGGTGCCGGCGCCGCCGCCGGTCTCGGCGAGGCCGACGACGGCGCCGTCCGCCTCCGGACGGTTGACGGACGTGGGGTCCGCCGGTGCCACCGCCACGGAGGTGGTCGGGTCCGCGGTGGTGGAGGCGTCGTCGTCGCCGTGGCCGTGGTGCTCGACGGTCGACCTGTCCGCGCCGTCGGCGATCTGCTCGTCGGAGGGCGAGGAGGCGGCCGGCGCCGGCGTCGCACCGCCGTTCTTCGTGCCGCTCGCGCCGCCGCTCCCGCTCGGCGAAGCGCTGCTGCCGACGCTGCCGCCGCTGACGGCGGAGGCGCCGCCGAAGGTGACGTCCGAGCAGGAGTAGAAGGCCTCCGGGCTGTCCGACCGCTGCCAGATCGCGTAGAGCAGCTGCTTGCCGGAGCGCTCCGGCAGTGTGCCGGAGAAGGTGTAGAAGCCGCCCGCGGCGACCGGGTCGGTGGCCGTCGCGACCGGGTGGGCGAGATCCAGGTCGGCCCAGGCGAGCGGCTTCGACGGGTCGTATCCGGACTTGGTGAGGTACACGGTGAAGGTGCCCTTGTGCGGGGCCGTCACCCGGTACCGGAAGGTGTAGGAGCCGCTGTTCACCGCGGTCGCGGGCCAGTCCGTGCGGGCCAGGTCGAGGCCCTTGAACTCGTCGTTGTTCGCGCTGCACAGCCTGCCGTCCGGGATCAGCGCCTGGTGCTGCCCGTTCGCGTCGCCGATGCGGATGCCGTTCCAGTCGTAGAGCGCCTGGGTGCCGCCCGCCGCGACGACCGCCTTGCAGGCCGCGGACCTCGGGTTCTCCGGGCCCTCCGCGTAGCACTGGGCCACCCGGCTGACGGGGTCGCCCATCGTGCCGTGCGCGGCCGCGGGCACGGCGGCGAGCGCGGTCAGAACGAGCGGGGCGACGCCGGCCGCGGTGATCACGGCGGCGGTCTTGAGACGGCGAGCAGGCATGCCGGAGCTCCTCGGAACGGTCCTGGGCGGGGCGGGTCACGGGGGGAGGCCCGCGGGCGGGACCCCGTGGGGACGGGGTCCCGCCCGCGGTGGATCCCTGCGGCGGATCCCGTGGGGGGTGATCCGAACCTAGCCCGGGGAGCCCGTGAAATCGCCTGCCGGAAGCGCCGGGAGGACATCCTTATGGTCGCGTTAAGGGAGTGCTGAGTCTGGCATCAGACAGCGGGTCCGGCCGCGGTGGGCCGGACCGGTCAGCCGTCGGGCCACCAGGTGCGCGCGATGTCCTTGCGCACCTCGGGACGCCCCGCCGGACGGTCCTCGGGCTCGTCGCCGGTGCGGCGCTCGGTCTTCTTCAGGGGCTTCTGCACGGTGATGCGGCGCATGGCTGCCTCCTTCGAGCGTCCACCGGGTTCCGCGGTCCCGCGGCGGCAGACCCTTGGGGCGAGAGTTCCTCATCGGAGCCGGTCTGTCAGTGGCGGCTGTCACGATTCGAGTGTCAGTGGCAGGTGTCACCTTTGGGAGTTATGAGCATGAATCATGACGAAACGGTTCCCCCGGCGGCCACCGGAACAGGAGCGGCGGAGGTCGACTGGGACGCCGAGGCGGCCGGTTTCGACGACGAGCCGGACCACGGGCTGCGCGACCCCGAGGTGCGCGCCGCCTGGGCACGGAGACTGCGCGGCTGGCTGCCCGCGCGCCCCGCCGATGTGCTCGACCTCGGCTGCGGCACCGGCAGTCTCTCCCTCCTCGCCGCCGAACAGGGCCACCGGGTCACGGGCGTGGACCGCTCCCCGGCCATGGTGGAGCGGGCCCGCACCAAACTGGCCGGGCGCGACGCGGCGTTCCTCGTCGGCGACGCGGCGGCGCCCCCGGTGGGGGAGCAGCGCTACGACGTGGTCCTCGTCCGCCATGTGCTGTGGACCCTTCCCGCGCCCGCCCGGGTGCTGCGGCAGTGGCGCGCCCTGCTGCGCCCCGGCGGACGGCTGGTACTGATCGAGGGGGTGTGGGGGACGGCCGGCCCCGTCGGCATACCCGCCGACCTGCTCACCGGCCTCCTGGAGCCGCTCGCCGGAGAGCTGCGCGTGGAGCGGCTGTCCGACGACCCGCTGCTGTGGGGGCGTGAGGTGACGGACGAGCGGTACGCCGTGGTGGCGGTGGTGTGAAACCGGCGGGCCGGACCGGTCAGCCGCCGAGAAGAGCGTCGAAACCACCGTGCAGGGCGAGCCGTTCCAGCTCGTCCAGCGCGGCCACGGCGGTTGCCGCGGCCTGAGGGTCCCGCTCGGTGAGGCCGCTCGCCGCGAACTCGTCCTCGTCGAGGCGCCGTACGTCCGTGCCGTCCGCCGAGCGCCACAGGTCCAGGTCGAGGTCCTCGACGACCAACCGCGCGCCGGTCAGTACGGCGGGCCGGGTGATGTCGCAGTACCAGCCCTTGCACACCCCCGACGCGTCCCTGACCTCCTTCACGGAGTACCACCGGCCGCGCCAGTAGTGCTCCGTGAAGACGTCACCCGCCTCGAAGCGCACGAACCCGAAATCACGGGCCACGTCGCCCGCCCAGGGCGCGCGCACCGTGACGCGGTCGCCGTCGTCGGCGAGCAGTTCCGCCTCGTACCGGATCTTCGTACGGCCGCCCTTCACCAGGACGACGTCCAGCAGCCGTCCCGGTCGAGCCGATTCCGTCGGCATACCGCACCTCCGTCGCGCAGACCCCGACCCGGCCCGGACCGGAGCCGGGGCGGGCGGGATCACCGTCATCGGGGCGCACGTTACGGGGGACGGACGGCGGACGCCTCCCCATTTTCCGGCGGGCGCCGGGCGGGTGCGCGACAATGCGTTCCGTGAGCCTGAAGATCCGCATCGACGACACCGCCCCGCCCTTCGAGCAGGTGCGCGCCCAGATCTCCGCGCAGGCGCGGTCCGGGGCGCTGCCGGTGGGCTACCGGCTGCCCACGGTGCGGGGCCTCGCCGAGGCGCTGGGCCTGGCCGCGAACACCGTCGCCAAGGCCTACCGCGCCCTGGAGACGGACGGGGTGATCGAGACCCGCGGGCGCAACGGCACGTTCGTGGCCGCCGCCGGCACCGGCGCGGAACGGGAGCTCGCGGCGGCCGCCCAGGCCTTCGCCGAGCGGGCCGGCCGGCTCGGCGCGGACGAGGCGTCGGCCCTCGCCGCCGCCCGTGACGCCCTGCGGGCGCGCTACGGCACGTAGCGCCTGGCCGGCGGATCGGACCGGGGCTGCGAGCGGCCGGCACCCACCCGAGCGTGTCGGGCAGGCCCCCACTCCCAGCGGGGGACCCGCCGCACGCCCCACCCGCTCACCCGAACCGGTGGGGCGGCCGGATTCCACCGGCCCGATCCGCCGGGACGGGCCCCGGTCCGGGCGGGTTCCGGTCCGCTCGGGTGGCTTCGGTCTGGCGGGGGCCGGTCCGTCGGGAGGCGCTCCGGTCTGGCGGGGCGGGCCTCGGTCCGGACGGGCTTCGGTCCGGCGGGGCGGACCCCCGTCCGGACGGGCTCGGTTCGGCGGGGCGGGTGTCGATCTGCCCGGACGGGCCTCCGCCGGTGCGGGACCGCCGCGGTGCCGGGCGGAACGGTGTGGTGCGAGGTCTACGCCGTCGCCACCCGCCGTTCCCGTACCTCATCCGGTGTTCGGGTCGCCGTCAGGCCCGCTCGGCGTGCCGTCTGTGCGAAGCGCACCGCGTCCGCCACCGCCGCGCCGCCCGGGTCGTTGTTGAAGTAGGTGAACACCTCGGCCCCCGGTGCCCAGGTCGTGGCGATGCGGTCGACCCAGGTCTCCAGGCTCCGTCGCCCGTAGCGCGGCCAGGGCTGTGCGCGGCCCTCGTGGAAGCGGACGTAGCCCCAGTCGGCGGTGCGCCACAGCGGGGTCGCCGGGCGGGCGAGCACATCGGCCCAGCACAGTGCCGCACCCCTGGTCTCCAGCACGGTCCGTACCCGGTCGGTCCACCAGGAGTCGTGCCGTGGTTCGACCGCGACGCGGGCGGCGCCGGGGAAGCATTCCAGGCAGGCGTCGAGGAGTCCGGGGTCGGCCCGCAGGGTGGGCGGCAGCTGGAGGAGGACCGGGCCGAGCCGGCCGCCGAGGCCGGCGGCGTGGCCCATCAGCCGCTCCACCGGCTGCGCCGGGTCCTTCAGCCGTCTGACGTGGGTGAGGAAGCGGCCGGCCTTGACCGCGATCATGAAGTCCCCCGGCACCCGCTCCCGCCACGCGGCGAAGTTCTCGTGCGTGGGCAGCCGGTAGAACGCGCTGTTCAGCTCCACCGTGGCGAAGCGCGCCGCGTACGCCTCCAGCCACAGCCGCTGCGGACACCCCTCCGGGTACAGCACGCCCCGCCAGTCCCGGTACTGCCATCCGGACGTCCCGACGAACAGGGTCACCGGTTCATCAAAGCACCGGCGGCCCGGACCTACAGATACAGCCCCGCGTCCACGCCGTCCCGCGGCTCCGGCACCGCCGTGGGCGAGGTGCCCCGGCGCAGCGCGTACAGCTCCGCCAGCGTCGCCCCGTCACGTCCGACGCCCTCCTCGGTGCCCAGCCAGCCGACCGCCTCCCCGTGGGTCAGCCGCCCGACCTCGATGCGGGCCAGGCACCGGCCGGGCCGCACGACGGCGGGGTGCAGCCGCTCCAGGTCCTCGTTGGTGGTGACGCCGACCAGTACGTTGCGGCCCTGGCCGAGCAGCCCGTCGGTCAGGTTCAGCAGCCGCGACAGCGCCTGCCCCGCCGTGTGCTTGGCCTCGCCCCGGATCAGCTCGTCGCAGTCCTCCAGGAGCAGCAGCCGCCAGCGGCCCTTGCCGGCCCCGTCCTCCTCGCCGATCGCGATGTCCATCAGATAACCGACGTCGGAGAACAGCCGCTCCGGGTCCAGCACGCAGTCCACCTGGCACCAGTCCCGCCACGAGCGGGCCAGGGTGCGCAGCGCCGAGGTCTTCCCGGTGCCCGGCGGGCCGTGCAGGAGCAGCAGCCGTCCCGCGATGTCCTCGGGGGTCGTCTTCATCAGGCGGTCCATCGCGTCCGCCACCGGTCCCGTGTAGTTGCCGCGGACCTCCTCCCAGGTGCCCGCCGCGATCTGCCGGGTCGTGCGGTGCGGGCCGCGCCGCGGGGAGACGTACCAGAAACCCATCGTCACGTTCTCCGGCTGCGGCTCCGGTTCGTCCGCCGCGCCGTCGGTGGCCTGGTCGAGGATCTTCTTCGCCAGTTCGGCGCTGGTCGCGGTCACCGTGATGTCGGCGCCCCGGTTCCAGCGGGACACCAGGACGGTCCAGCCGTCGCCCTCGGCGAGGGTGGCACTGCGGTCGTCGTCCCGGGCCACCCGCAGCACCCGGGCGCCGGACGGCAGCAGGTCCGCCCCGGAGCGCACCCGGTCGATGTTCGCCGCATGGGAGTACGGCTGCTCGCCCGTCGCGAACCGGCCGAGGAACAGCGCGTCGACGACATCGGACGGAGAGTCGCTGTCGTCGACGTTGAGCCGGATCGGCAGCGCGCCGTAAGGGTTCGCAGACATGCCGCCCATGATCCGGCACCCGACGGCCCCGTGCACCCGGTTTCCGCACCGGACGGCGGAGTGTCGCATCCTCCCGGAACCGCCCGTACGCGTGTTCGCCCGTACATGTGTTCCGCCGGTCTCCGTCCGCACGCGGACGCATGGCCCCGGCCCCGTCCCCGCCGTTACTGTGGCCCCCGATGGGACGTCATGGGTGGAACCCGGGGGCCCGGTGGTGGCGGCTGACCGCTCTGCTCGGGGTGGCGGCGGTCGTGCTCGCCCTGGTGGTGACCCTCGTCGACACGCTGCCGGACGGCGGGAGCACCGCCGGTACGACCCGCGACGGCGGCCGGGTGCACGGCACCCCCGCCACCCCGCCCCACCAGGACGAGCCCTCCGTGGGCTGGGGGTTCACCCACACCCGGTACAGCGCCGACGACGGCGACGACACCGCCGTCGCACGCGTCGAGGGCCTGCTGTCGAAGGCCGGGGACGTGCCGCAGAACCAGCACATCATGGGCTGGGGCGCCGACAACCCCGAGCCGGTGAAGGGACATTACGACTTCGGGGCACTCGACCGCCGGATCGACCTCGTGCGCGCCTCGGGCGGCACGCCCGTCATCACGCTGTGCTGCGCCCCGGACTGGATGAAGGGCGGCAGATCCGGTGCGGACCGTACCGACTGGAGCGAGGCGGCCCTGGAGACCGCCCCGACGCCCTCCCACTACGCCGACTTCGCCGCGCTCGCCGCGACCGTCGCCCGGCGCTACCCGGACGTCACCCACTTCATCGTGTGGAACGAGTTCAAGGGCTTCTGGAACGACGCCGAGGCCCGCTGGGACTACGAGGGCTACACGAAGATGTACAACCTCGTCCATGCGGCGCTGAAGAAGGTCGACCGGAACATCATGGTCGGCGGCCCCTACCTCGACATGGACAGCGTCGACCCGCGCGACACGAACGCGTCCACGGCCGTCAGGGGCCCCTGGGGCGCCGTGGACCAGCGGGTCCTCGACGCCTTCGGCTACTGGAACAAGCACAGGGCGGGCGCGGACTTCGCCGTCGTGGACGGCTCCACCTTCACCCGCGACGGTGAACTGCTGCCCGACGCGTTCGGCGCCACCGCCAAACTCACCGCCGTCGGCGCGTGGGTGCGCAGGCAGACCGGTGGCCTGCCGCTGTGGTGGGCCGAGTACTACGTCGAGCCCACGCCACCCGCGGCACCCGCCGGCGGCGACGGCGGGCGCACCGGCTGGACCGAGACCCGCCGCGTCGCCGTCCAGGCCGCCGCGCTGATCGCGATGGTCAGAGGCGGCGCCTCCTCCGGCTTCTACTGGAACCCGGAGGACGAGAAGGGCACCACCTGTCCGGGCTGCCTGTGGACCCCCACCTCCGGCGCGGACGGCGGCACGGCCCTGCCCATGCTGGGCCTGGTCACACGGTTCGGCACGGAGTTCCCGCCCGGCACCCGCTACCGCACGGTGTCCGTCGCCCCGGACGACGTGCCGAACGTACGGGTCCTGGCCACCGACCGGACCGTCCTCGTCGTCAACACCCTCGACCGCACCATCAGCGCCCGGATCGACGGCAAGCGGTTCGACATGGGTGCGTACGAGGTGAAGTGGCTCGCGCGCTGAACCGCCCGCGAGCCGCCGACCCGCCCCCGCTCACCCCCGCCCCATCGTCAGGAACCGCTGCACCAGCGAGGCGAACAGCACCGCGAGCAGCGGCAGGGAGAACCAGAAGCTGTTCTGCAGCAGTCGCAGCCGCCGTATGCCCGGCCGCAGCGCGACCCGGACCGTCTCCCGTGCCGTCAGCAGCACCAGCAGTGCGAGAGCCGCGAGCCCGCCGACCACCGACCAGGGCGTCCAGGTCACCCGCGGCCCGGCCGGCCCCGGATCCGGCGCCGGGACCGCGCCCGCGGGCGGCTCGCTCAGGGCGTACACGGTGGCGTCGCCGTCGGCGAAGGCCTTCCGCAGCTCCGGCCGCCGGTCCAGGTGCGCGGTGAGCCGCTCCCCCCAGCCCGCCGGATACCCGACGTCCATCCGCAGATACGTCACCTGGCCCTCGCCGACCATCAGATACGAGTTCGGGCCCGCGTCCTCGAGCGCCTTGACCAGCCCCGACACCAGCGCCGGATCGGTTGGGGCGAGGGTGGGCACGTAGTCGACCCGCTCCATGTCCCGCGCACCCCACGGCATCGCCGGAGTCACGTCGTCGACGGTGTCGTCGCTCAGCCACAGCAGCCGCACCGTCGGCCGGTCGTGGGCGTACACCCAGTCCATGGCGGCGACCTCGCCGGGCCGGGTCCGTTCGAAGGGCTCGTTGCCCCAGCGGGCCACCAGGAAGCCGCCCATCAGCAGCAGGCCCGTCAGCAGCGCGGCGAGCGGGGCCAGCCGGGCCGGACGGCGCCGGTCCTTCGCGCGTTCCCCGGCGGTGACGCCGACCCGCGGGAACAGGGCCAGCCCCGCCAGCAGGGCCGCGCCGGGCACCGCGAACATGAAGACGCGCAGCGCCATCTCGCCGCCGTAGGACTGCATGCCGAAGCCGAGGAACGGGACGAACGTCAGGACCGGCAGCGAGCGTTCGCGGTAGCGGTTCCTGCGCCGCCGCCACCAGCCGAGGCAGGCGAACGCCATGATCGAGCCCGCCAGCAGCACCCGGGTGTAGAGGACCAGCCGGTGGGTGGTGTCGCCGCCCTGGATCCGCCCCGAGACGGAGGTCCGGACGTTGCTCCCGACACCGCCGACGCCGCCGAACAGGTCGTCGAAGTGCCCCGACCAGTACGGCTCGGCCATGAAGCCCAGCCAGGCCGCGGCCAGCACCGCGCACAGCAGCGGCAGCCCGCGCAGTTCGCAGCGGCCGGTCAGCACCAGCGCGGCCAGCACGCCGAGCATCACGAACGGGGTGAGCTGATGCGCCGGGACGGTCGCCGCGAACAGGCCGATCAGGACCATCAGCAGCACCGTCCGCTGCCGCCGGCCGGCCGGTTCGACCTCCGTCTCGCCGGGCCGCAGCCGGGTCCACAGCATGCGCGGGGCACGGAACCAGACGAGCAGGACCGCCACGAACACCAGATAGAGGAGATAGGTGAAGCCCTGCGGGGAGAAGTAGTCCTGGCCGACCCAGCCGCTCAGCACGAAGATCCAGACGCCGGTCCACCGGGCCCGCCAGCCCGCCCGCAGTGAGCGGGTGAGCAGGAACATCGGCGCGAGGTAGAGGAGCTGGACCGTCAGCGGCCACCAGCGGACCACCTCGGTGAAGTCCGTGACGCCGCACGCCCGGCCGAGGAACGCGGCCGCCGCGAAGAAGCCCGGCCAGCTCCAGCGGGCGTCCAGATCGGGTACGGCCGAGCCGGTGCGGTCGATGTAGTCGAGGAAGCCGAGGTGCTGCCAGGCGGTCGGGAAGCGCGGCTCGGTCTCGATCACCGCGGGCAGCGCGTGCAGCGACACCACGGTCGCCAGCAGTGTCACCAGCAGCAGCGCCCGGTGCTCGCGGTGCCGCCCCAGCAGCGCCGCGAACACCACGACCAGCAGCGCGGCCCCGGCGAGCGTCGGCAGCGGCAGCACGGAGACCAGGCCGAGCCCGCCCATCCGGTCCAGGTCCGCCTCACCGAGGCGCAGCGCGGGCAGCCAGTAGAGGAGGAGCGCGGCGGTCAGCAGCGCGCCCAGGACGGCACCGGCGCGGGTGGGCCGCGCGGGGCGGTCCGGCGCGGGCGGTCCGGCGGGCGGCGGGGGTTCCGCCGGACCGGCCGCCGCCGGCACGGGGCTCCCGGCGGAGGGCGGTGCCGGGAGCCGGCGTTCCTCCACCGGCGGCCCGGCCCCCGGGGCCGCCGCGGACCCGGCGGCCCCTACGGCCCCCCGCCCCGGGGCGAGGGTGCCGGGATCAGGGGTGCCGGAACCGCGGGGGATGCCGGCCGGCGTACCGCTGGGCGGGGTTCCGGGACCCGGGCGGACGTCGGGACGCCGCTCCTGGTGGTCGAAGTCGACATGGATGCCGAGCCCGAGCGCCAGGGTGTCGCTGTCCAGCGCCCAGGCCGGTCTGCGGCGGGACGGCGCTGCGGCGTCCGCCGGGACCTCGCGCGTCCCCAGGTCGGCGAGGTCCCCGTCGGGTGCGATCGCCTCGGCGACCTCGGTAGGCCGCCCCGCCCTGACGGTCCGGTAGAGCCTGGGCGCGGCGATCGTCACGATCACCGCGAGGCTGGAGATCTCGGCGACACCCGCCCCGGTCAGCCCCATCCGGGGGAGCAGCAGCAGCGTCAGCCCGAGCACCAGCACGCACAGCAGCCCCTGCAACCACGCCAGTCCCGCCGTCCGGCTCTGGGCGCGCAGCACCGCGAAGTACGTCTCCATGACGACCCTGAGCAGCGCGCCCACCGCGAACAGGCGCAGCAGCCCGGTCGCCGTGTGCGCGTACCCCTCGCCGAAGACGTGCAGGATGACGGGGGCGCCGAGGAACAGCGCCCCGCACACCGGCAGCATGATGCCGGCCATCCTCCGCAGCGCGGCCCGGGTGTCGGCGGCGAGCCGCGCCGGGTCGTGGGAGCCCTCGACGGTCAGGGAGGCGCCCATGTTGATGGCGAGCAGGTTGACGGTGCCGCCGATGGTGGTGGCGATGTAGAAGTACGCGTTGTCCGCGGAGCTGACCTGCGAGGCCACGATCACCGGGACCAGATAGACCACGGCGAGCGAGAACAGCGACCCCGTGCAGTCGCCGGCCAGGAAGGTGCCGATCTCCTTCAGCGACGGCGGTCTCGCGTGGCCCTCCGTCGCCTTGACGTGCCGGGGCACCAGACGCCGGAAGACCAGCAGGCCGAGCGGGACCGCGGAGGTGGCGATGGCGGCGACCCAGGACACGAAGACGCCGGTGGCGGGGACGGCGGCGGCGAGAGCGATCAGCAGCGCCAGCTTCACGGTGGAGAACACGGTGTTGCCGACCGGCACCCAGGGCGCGCTGCGCAGTCCGGTCAGCACGCCGTCCTGGAGGGTGAGGAGGTTCCAGGCGACGACGGCGACGACGAACCCGAGCCCGTCGGCCGTCCCGTGCAGGAAGCGGTACGAGGGCCCCCACGCGTCGAGCGTCAGCAGGAACACCCCGGCGGCGACCGCCACGACGACCGAGCTGCCCGCGTAGGTGCGCAGGACGAGCGGTCCGGTACGGGGTCCGGCGACCGGGATGAAACGGGCCAGCGCCCCGGTGAGGGTCACCGCGGTGAGCCCGGCGAGGAGTTTCATCGCGGCGATCGCGGCGGAGCCCTGGCCGACGGCCGAGTCGGAGTAGTAGCGGGCGGCGACCAGCCAGTAGCCGAGGCCGAGCACCGCGGAGATCCCGGTGTTGAGCATCAGGGCGTAGGCGTTGCGGAACAGCGGGTTCCCGCCGCGGGGTGCCCGCCCCGGGCCGGGCAGCCAAAACCGCCGTCCCGGCCCGGGCGGCTTGCCGCCGCCGGGCGCGGCGCCCGGCGCCGGGCCGCTGCTCGTGCCGGTGTTCGTGCTGGTGGTCGTCGTGTCAGACACGGGAACCGAAGGCCTTCCGGCTGATCTGTCGTGCTCTGCGGACCAGGGCGTACCCCCGGGTGAGGGCGTGGTCCCGGGCGAAGTCCCGGGCGATCGAGCGGCCTTGGACCATCCGCTCGAACTCCCGGAGGGTGGTGCCGCGGCGCACCGTGAGCCGTTGCAGCGCGTACGGCCCCTGCGCGCGCCGGGCCAGGTGATTGCCGACGGCGAGCGCCTGCGCGTACCCCGCGTCCCGTACCGCCCGCCGCACCCGGCGGCCGGAGTAGCCGTAGGGGTAGGCGAAGGAGACCGGGGCGGTGCCCAGTTCGGCCGCCACGATGCTTGTGCAGCGCTCGAGTTCGGTGCGCAGCGCGTCGTCGCCGAGCTGGTCGAGCTGGGGGTGGGTGTGGCTGTGGCCGCCGATCTCCACGCCGGCGGCGGCGAGTTCGCGCACCTGGTCCCAGTCGAGCATGGTGTCGAGGCCGCCGCCCGTGTCATGGGCGCCGCGCAGCCAGCCGGTGGAGACGAACAGGGTCGCCGGGAACCCGTGTTCGACGAGCGCGGGCAGGGCGTGCCGGTGCACGCCCTCGTACCCGTCGTCGAAGGTGATCAGCACCGGCCGGGCGGGCAGCGCCGCGCCGGACCGCCAGCACGCCGCGAGTGCCGCGGTGTCCAGGGGCGTGAACCCCCGGTCCGCCAGTACCGCCAGCTGGTCCGCGAAGGCCTCCGGCGCGACGGACAGCCCCCGGGTGGCGTCGTTGGGCGCGACGGCGACGGAGTGGTACATGAGCACGGGCACCGCTCTGTCACTCACGCCCCGCCTCCTCGGCTCCTGCGACACCACCGGAGATCGCGGTCCCCGCGGGGCGCACCCGGTGTCCACCGGCCGGAACCCGTGTGCCGTCGGTGCCGGGTCCTGTTCCCGGGGCGATCTCCGGTACCGAGAACGCCGTACCGCCGCGCCGGGACCCGAGGGTGCCGACGAGGTAACCGGCCGCCGCCGTGAGGACACCGGTGACGATGGCGCCCGCCCGGCCCGCGCCGCCCGGGCGGCCCAGGACCGCGTCGCGCAGGCCGCGGGCCACGCCGGCCGGGAGGACGCGGGTGGTGTAGCGGCGTTCGGACTCCAGGCCCCGGGCGGCGCCGACGCTGCGGGCGACCAGGGCCTTCGAGAGGCCCTCGGCCCAGACGCGGGTGCGGAAGTAACGGAAGTCCTCGCGGGCGGCGGGCACCCGGTGGTGGATCACCGCGCGGTCGTCGATGAGGAGGACCGCGTCGGGGCGGGCGCGGGTGAGGCGGATGCACAGCTCCGTCTCCTCGCAGCCCAGCGGGCGCCGGTCGCCGTCACGCCCGATGCCGGTGGCGAAGCCGCCCGCCGCGTCGAACGCCGTGCGACGGAACGAGGCGTTGCCGCCGAGGACGTTGCGCACCCGCACCCGGCCCGGCGGCAGGCCCCGGTAGGTGCAGCCGACCACCCAGTCGAACTCCTCAGGGAACCAGCCGGGCCGCCGCCCCGACGCCCAGACCGGCATCGTCCGGCCGCCGACGGCCATCACCCGCGGATCGGTGTACCCCTCGGCGAAGCGGCGCAGCCAGTCGCGTTCGGCGACGGCGTCGTCGTCGAGGAACGCGATCACCTCGCCGTGCGAGGCGGTGATGCCGGTGTTGCGTCCGGCGGACAGTCCGCGCGGGCCCGCGTTGGCGAGCACCCGGACACCGGCTCTCTCCTCGAACTCCCCGGCCAGCCGGTCCAGCAGGGCCCGGTTGTGGTCGACGACCAGGAGCGTCTCCAGCGCCGGCCGTGACTGCGAGCGCACCGAGTCGACCGCCGCGAGGATGTCCTCCCAGCGGTCCTCGGTGTAGACGCAGATCACGACGGAGATGTCGGGACCGCTCAAGACACCTGCCTCCGCACCGGCTCGAGCAGCGGGGAGCGGTGTTCCCGGCGCCGCAGGTCCCGCCGGTTGGAGCGTTCCCCGAGGATGACCTTCAGCACCCGCAGCCCGTCCCGCACGGCGCGCAGATTGCTGGTGCCGTGGATGCGGAGGTACTCGTGGCTCGGTATCTCCTGCACCTTCAGCCCCGCCTTGACGACCCGGATGTTCATCAGGGTCTCCACCTCGAAACCGGTGCAGTCGAGGTCGATCTTGTCCAGGCAGTGCCGCCAGAACGCGTTGTAGCCGTAGCACAGGTCGGTGTACCGGGCGCCGAACTTGCGGTTGACGACCGTGCACAGCGCCCAGTTGCCGAGCTTGCGGACGAACGTCATGTCGTCGGTGCCGCCGCCGTTGGCGAACCGGGACCCCTTGGCGAAGTCGGCTCCGGAGACCAGCGCGGACACGTACGACACGATCTCGTTGCCGTCGGCCGAGCCGTCCGCGTCGACCATCACGATGATGTCGCCGGAGCACGCCGCGAACCCGGTGATCAGGGCGTCGCCCTTGCCCCTGCCCTCCTGCCGGACGACTTTGACGTCCGGTCGCAGATCGCGGGCCACCCGGACGGTGTCGTCGGTGGACCGGCCGTCCACGAGGACCACCTCGTGGATCCAGTCCGGCAGCGTCTTGAAGACGTACGGGAGGTTCTCCGCCTCGTTCATGGCGGGTATCACCACACTCACCGGTGGCGCGATGGCCAGGTGAGAGGAGACGGGACGGTACGTGACCGACCTCGACGGATCCCGGCCCGGGACCGGCGGGCGCAGAACTGAACTCATGAGTCTGGTCCCTCTCGTCCGGCGGACCGCCCGCCCCTGGGCGGCCCGGCTGAGTGTCCGGTTCGAAAGGGGGGTTCTCACCCGGGGCATGACGGAGCGGCTCTCCGCGCATGCCGGGCGAGCCGGCAAAAACGGCCGGCCGCCCGTGACGAACGGCAACCGGTCCCGTGGCACGACCCGGCACCAGTGCGGTCACCGAGCGCGGCACCCCCCTGCCCCGCGCCGGTTCGTCCGGCTCTGAGCCCTCCCCTGGAGCCGTGTGCGTGACGGACCGATGCGGGTGAGATGTATGACGGTATTGACGATTGAACCCATATGGCAAGGCCAGGATCGAGGCCTCACGTTTTTGACGGTTTGACCGTCAGACAACTTTGGCAGACCTTGTTCCGCCGCGCGATCCGAGTCTGCGCATCCGGTGGACGAACACCGCGGCGAACACGGCCGAACTGAAGACGGTCACGGCCACGACACCCCCGCGCACCGACCACCGGTGGACGGCGAGCATGCCCTGGGCGACCAGCATGTCCACCACCACCGCGGCGGCGAGCGAGACGAGCGCGCGGGCGAACGGATCCAGCCCGCGCAGCAGCGCGGCGACGGCCGCCGCCGGTGCGGCTGTCAGGAAGAACAGCGTGCAGGGCCCGCGCAGTGGCGAACCGTCACCGGTGAGCGCGAGCACCGCGCCGGCCCCGGCGATCCCCGTCGCGGCCCCTGCGAGCAGCGGTGCGAGGTCCCTCGGTGAAGCCGTGCTGATCCCTGTGGTCCGCATGGGTGGCTTTGCCCCCTGAAGCGCCGGATGCCGGGCTTCAATGTCGCGCAGCTCCGCCGGGGCCGTCAAGGCGGCCTCCCGCCGCCCGGCCGGCGGTCCGGGGGCTGACGCCGGGTCACGGCGCCTGCGCCGGTGCGTGCGCTTCACGTGGCCCGAGTGCGCCTGCTGTTCCCCTTCGAGCCCCTCAAAGTTTTGGCATGAACACTTCCGGTCAACACGCGTAGCTGGTACCACAGTTACAGCAGAGATCCTGCTATAGGGAGGTTCCATGAGACGTTCCCGAATTACCGCATATCTCGCCACGATCTTCCTCGCCGTCGGCCTCGCCCTCACCGGGGCCACCTCGGCGAACGCCGCGACCGGCGGGTATGTCGCTCTCGGCGACTCCTACTCCTCGGGAGTCGGCGCGGGCAGCTACATCAGCTCCAGCGGCAGCTGCGACCGGAGCACCAACGCCTACCCCTACCTGTGGAACGCGGCCCACTCACCGTCGTCGTTCAGCTTCCTGGCCTGCTCGGGAGCCACCACCGACGACGTCCTCGCCGGTCAGCTCGGCTCGCTCAGCAGCTCGACGAGCCTCGTCTCGATCTCCATCGGCGGCAACGACGCCGGCTTCGCCGACGTCATGACGACCTGTGTGCTCAACTCCGACAGCACGTGCCTGTCCCGCATCAACACCGCCAAGGCGTACGTCGACTCGACCCTCCCGGGCAAGCTCGACGCCGTCTACTCCGCGATCAGCGCCAAGGCTCCCTCCGCCCATGTCGTCGTGCTCGGCTACCCGCGCTTCTACAAGCTCGGCACGACCTGCGTCGGCCTGTCCGACACCAAGCGCTCGGCGATCAACGACGCCTCCGACTACATGGACACCGCCATCGCCAAGGTCGTCGCCAACCACGGCTTCACCTTCGGTGACGTCCGCACCACCTTCACCGGTCACGAGATCTGCTCCGGCAGCTCCTGGCTGCACAGCGTCGACTGGCTCAACATCGGCGACTCGTACCACCCGACGGCCGACGGCCAGTCGGGCGGTTATCTCCCCGTCCTCACCAACGCCGCCTAGGACCTGCCCCGCAGTCAGGTCACGGCCCGTCAGGGAGAAGCCGAGGACGAAGCGGAGGCCCCGCCTGTCGGGGTCTCCGTCGTACATTCCACCGTGAACGGAACCCAGTCCGACACCGCCTGCACCGGTGAGCGGACCTCCACGCGGAGGGCCTCCGCGTAGACCGCGCCGGCGTGGTACGTCGTCACCGTCACCTCGTCCGTCCTCGTCCTCCCGCCGCCCGCCGGGAACGACAGCGTCGTCCACCCCGAATCCGCGACGACGCCGTTCTTCGCCACCCAGCGGTAGGACACCTCCGCCGGCAGCCGCCCCACCGTGAACGTCGCCGTGAAGCCCGGCGCCTGCGCCCCCGGCGGCGGACACGTCCCCGCGTAGTCCGTGTTCGTCCCCGTCACCGTGACGTGCACCGACTGCTCCGGCGCGGCACTCGACGCGCCGGAGCCCGCGGACGTGCTCCCGCTCGCGCTCGCCGACCGGTGCGCGGCGGTACTCGTGCCCGGCGGCGCCGAGGTCACCCCGGGACTCCCACTCCCCGCCGCGCCGCCACCGCCGCCGTTCCCGCCGCCGTTCAGCAGCGCGTACATCAGCCCGGCCAGCGCGAGAGCCAGCGCGACCAGGCCCGCGACCACCGCGATCCGGGCCCGGCGGCCGGGGTCGCCGGCGTCCGGGTGCGACGCGGGAACCGTCGGCCCGGCAGGCCCGCCGGGGCCGGGCCGTACGGCCGGCACCGGCTGCGGCGGCGTGGTCACCGTCGGCTCGTACGGCCTGGTCGGCGGGTACGGCGTCACCGGCACGCGGGCCGTCGGCGCGGTCGGCGAACCGCCCGCCGCCACCACCCGCAGATCCTGCTCGGCCCGCTCCGCCGGCAGCCGCAGCGCCGGATCCTTGCGCAGCAGCCCCTCGATCACCGGGGCGAGCGGCCCCGCCCGGCGCGGCGGCGGCAGCTCCTCGTCGACGACGGCGCGCAGCGTGCTCAGCGGAGTGTCCTGACGGAACGGCGAACTGCCCTCCACCGCCGCGTAGAGCAGCACACCCAGCGACCACAGGTCCGACTCCGGCCCCGGAGTGCGGCCCAGCGCCCGCTCCGGGGCGAGGAACTCGGGCGAGCCGATCACCTCGCCGGTCATGGTGAGCGCGGAGGTGCCCTCGACGGTGGCGATGCCGAAGTCGGTGAGCACGACCCGGCCGTCGTTCGCCAGCAGCACGTTGGCCGGTTTCACATCGCGGTGCAGCACCCCGGCGCCGTGCGCGGCCCGCAGCGCGGCCAGCACCTCGGCGCCGATGCGCGCGGCCCGCTGCGGGGTCATGGGGCCCTCGGCGTCCAGCGCGTCGGCGAGCGAGAGCCCGCGCACCAGCTCCATCACGATCCAGGGGCGGCCGTCCTCGGTGGCCACGTCGTACACGGTCACCACGTTGCGGTCGGTGATGCGCGCCGCCGCCCACGCCTCCCGCTCCAGCCGGGCGTAGAGCCGTTCGACGTCCGGCCGGGGCAGCCCGGCGGGCGCGCGGACCTCCTTGACCGCCACCTCGCGGTGCAGCATCTCGTCACGGGCCCGCCACACCGTCCCCATGCCGCCCTCGCCCAGCGGGGACAGCAGACGGTAGCGGCCCGCGATCACACGTTCGGTACCGGGAACCTCGGACACGGGCGCCCCCCATGACGTCTCGTCCTGATGTATCCCCCGCACGGCTCAGCCCAATGCGGATGCCGCCCCCTTGAGCACCAGACCGGCCCCCAGGGCCACCACCACGAAAGCGGACCCGAGCGGGGCGGTCCGGCGCACCAGCGCCGCGAGCGGCCCGGCCGACCAGCGCGGGCGCCGCTCCAGGAGCCGGTTCATCCCGGCGCCCAGCCGGACGACGGCGAACCCCGCCGCGGTCAGGGTGAGGGCGAGTCCGACGCCGTACGCCACGACCAGCAGCAGCCCGAACCACGCCTGCCCCAGCGCCGCCGCGCCCACCAGCACGACGACCGCGGAGGGGCTGGGCACGAGTCCCCCCGCGAACCCGAGCAGGATCGTGCCGCGGAGGGTGGGGGCGGTGGAGTGGGTGTGGGTGACGCCGTTGTGGGTGTGCTCGACGGCGGTGCGGGTGTGCTCGACGGCGGTGCGGGGGTGTTCGGCGGTGGGGCGGGGGTGCGGATGGTCGTGGGGGTGGTCGTGCGGGTGGCCGTGGTCGTGGTCATGGGGATGCGGGCGGGCGTGCGCGTGCTCATGTGCGTGCTCGTGCTCGTGATGCCCGTGGTCGTGAGGCCCGTGCCCCTGAGGCCCGTGGTCGTGGTCGCGCGGTGCCGTGTGGTCCCGGCCTCGCAGCGCGCGGCGTACGAGACTCGCTCCCGCGCACGTCACCAGGACGCCGCTCGCCAGGCCGAGCCAGCCGATCACCGACGGGGCCGCGGCGGAACCGGCGGTGACCAGGAGGCCGAGGGCGACCACGCCGAGGGTGTGGGTGACCGTGACCGAGGCGGCGAGCGGGAGGACGTCCCGCAGTCCGGCCCGGCCGCCGCGGGCCGCCGCGGCCGCCGCCATCAGGGTCTTGCCGTGGCCCGGCGCGAGCGCGTGCATCGCGCCCAGTCCGATCGCGATGAGCAGGGCGAGGGCGGCGAACCCCGGGGTGAGGCGGTGCCGGGACACCAGGCCGTCGAGGGCGCGGGTCCAGCGGTCCGCGCCGCGCGGCAGCACGGAGGCGGCCGGGGCGCCGCCGCCGTCACCGCCGTCGGCGAGGGCCGGTCCGCCGGGCCGCACGGTCAGCGCGGCCGTGACGGTGTCGGCGGGGGAGGAGAGCAACCCCTTGGGATAGGTGGTGAGTTCGTGCGAGACGGAGGTCTTCGGCACATCGGACGCGCTGAGGGTCGTACGGTCGCCGCGCGCGGTGATCTCCCGCCAGCCCGGACCGGAGGTCACGCCCGCGCTGTGGAAGCGCAGGGAGACGGGGGCGCCCTCGGGCAGCGGTGCGGTGAGCCGGCACTCCACGCGGAGGGTGTGCAGTCCGGCCTGTCCGGGCCGCAGGGCGGCACGGCCGCGGCCGGCGGTGAGGGCGACGCGGTGTCCGCCGGCGGTGACGGTGCTGTCCCGGGCGGCGGTGGCGCACCGCCGGCGTGCCCAGGCGTCGAGGCCGAGCCGCTTCAGCTCCGGCGCGGCCTGTGTCGCGGGGATCTCGGCGAGATCCTCGACGTGGTCGACCCGCAGGGTGCCGGGGGCGGCGACGAGTCCGTCGTAGCGGTTGACGGTGAAGTTGCCGAGCGGGTGCGCGCTGGCCGGGGAGACCGGGAGGAGGAGCAGCGCGGTGACGGCGGCGAGCAGCGCCGCGGCCGTGAACAGCCTGCGTGGTGGGGTCACTTGGCAGCCTCCAGCGCGGTACGGGCGGCTCGTGCGCCCAGCGGGGAGAAGCCCGGGTTGAGCCGGAGGGCCGCGGTGAGGGACGCCCGGCCGTCGGCGTCGTGGCCGGTGGCCAGCTCGATCATGCCGAGGTGATAGCGGAACGAGGCGTTGCGGTAGCCGGTCGCGGTGGCCCGGCGGGTGTAGCGGAGCGCTTCGGTGTCGTGGCCGTTGACGTGCAGGGCCCAGGCGAGGGCGTCCGCGGTGTGCACGGTGTGGCGGCGGGCCCACTCGGCGCGGGCGGCCCGCAGGGCGGCCGCCCTGTCGCCGTGGTCGGCGGCGGCGAGGGCGGTGTCGAGGTCGGCGTCCACCCCGTTGGCGCGGGCGAGGGCGGTCCAGGCGTCGACGAGGCCGTACTGGTCATGGGCCCTGGCCCGGTCACCGGCGCCGCCCCGGTCCTCGTACAGCTCGCCGAGTTCGACCAGCGGGGCGGGCAACGGATAGCGGGAGACCACCATTTCCATGGTCGTGACGGCCCCGGTCCGGTCACCGCTCGCGAACTCGGCGCGGGCGCGGCCCTCCAGAGCGGGGAGGTAGGTGTCGTCGGCGGCGAGGGCACGGGCGTAGTCGGTGAGGGCCGTCTTGTACTGGCCCTGGTTCCAGGCGAGTTGGCCGAGCTGGGTGGCGACGTAGGCGATGTCGCCGCGCGAGGTGGCGCTGTCCAGCGCCTGCCGCAGCACCCGGCGGGCGGTCGTGACGTCGCCGCGCAGCTCGTGGACGTAGGCGTAGCGGGTGAAGACGGGGACGCCGGGGCGGCGGGAGTCGGCGAGGTCGGCGGCCTTCGACGCGTCGGCGTAGCGGCCGAGTTCGACGAGGGCGTCGATACGGGAGCACAGGGCGCGTTCGCTGTAGGGGTTCTGCTTCAGGGCGCGGTCGGCGTACCTGAGGGCGCCCGTGAAGTCGTGGCGGGCGGCGGCGAGCGCGGCCAGCCCGGCGAGGGCCTGGTCGTCGTCCGGGGCCAGCCGCAGGGAGCGCTTCAGGGCCTGCTCGGCCTGCGGATAGCGCGCGGGATCGCCCTTGGTCCGGGCCTGCTCGACATAGGCGAGCCCGAGCGTGGCCCAGCCGCCGTGGTCCCGGGGCTGGCCGCGCAGATGAGCCTGGAGCGAGGCGATCCCGGCGTCCAGGTCCCCGGCGGCCAGCTGCCCCGGCGCGACGGCCTGGGTCACGGCGACGGGAGCGGTCCCCCCGCCGCCCCGGACGGCGACGGCACCCCCGGTGAGCGCGACGGCCAGCAGCACGGCACACCCGGCGGCCCGCCCGACCCGCCCGGCCCGCCACCGCCGCCCGGCCGCCGCGGACCGCCGGGGAGCGGTCGCCCTCTCGTCCTCGGGCCCGGACACCTCGTGCCCCTCCGGCCCGCTGTCGTCACCGCGCAGGGACATCGCCCTCTCCTCGCCTGGTCGTTCCGCCGTGCCGTCGATCGATGCCGGTGGAGGCGGCGCGGCCCGCAGCGTGGGGGACGGTGTGCGGGCCGCGCCTGTCTATGGGGTGGGTGGGGGTGGAACGGGGTCAGTACGGGCGGGTCATACGGCGACGCCACCACGCCACGCCCGCGCCGATCAGCAGGATCCCGGCCGCTCCCGAGGCCGCCGAGGCCGCGATGAGCGTCGTGTTCGAGGAGCCCGAGGACGAACCGGCCGGCTGGAGCGCGTCGCCCAGCTGGTTGCGGACGTCCGCGTCGCCGGTCGTGCCCTTGGCGAGCGGGCCCCGTGAACCCGACTCCGGCTCGGCCAGGTAGGGGAAGGACTTCTCGAAGTTCTTGTCGTTGTGGTCGACCGCGTCACCGAGGTCGTTCTTGGTGCCGACCAGTTCGCCCTCCATCACCTGAAGGGCCGCGTCGACCACGTCGTCGGTGAGCCGGCGGCCGTTGGGGAAGCCCGCGTTGTCGCCGTCGAGGACACCGAGCCGCTTCGGTTTCGCGGCCGGTTCGATCGAGGTGTTCAGCCGCAGTTCCTCCGCGGCCCGTACGTGCGGCGGCTGGTTGAGGCCCTTGACGCCCTTCAGGAACACGTCGACCAGGTCGTTGCGCGGCTCCGAAGGCGCCTTGATCTTGTAGATCGCCTCGATGAGCTTCGGCAGTTCGGGGTTGGTGACGTTCTTCAGGAACTGCGCGTCGTCCCAGGGCGAGGACGCGTTGAATTTGTCCTTGTCCTTCTGCGGGTTGACGACCTCGTTGACCAGCGGGTTGCCCAGCCGTGACACCTGCTCGTAGGAGCCGCGCGCGTTGCGGCGCTGCGTCGTCGACCAGATGCCGACGACCGGCTGGTGCGCCGACTCGCGGATCATGTCGTTGGGCACCTGGAGGGCGATGGAGTTGACGTTGTAGCCCTTGAGGGTGTCCCGGCCCACCTCGGAGAGGTTCCCGCCGTAGAGCAGGTCGAAGACCCTCAGGTCCAGGAAGAACGGGTCGTCGGCCTGCCCGGCGAACGTCGTCGAACCGCCGGCCAGCTTGTGCACGGCCTGGTGGCGCAGTGTGGCGTAGTCCGGCATGGACGCCTTGCCGACGTCCGACGGCGCGACCGGCACGTCGTCGGCGAGTTTCGTCCTGTACACGACCTTCTGCTGGTGAAGCTTGATGAGGTCGATGTCATACGTCTGGGTGATGTTGAGGTCGGGGTCGTTCAGGCTGGTGACCGCGCCGGTGTTGTAGAGGAAGGTGTTCTTGTTCTTGACGTGTGTCTTGAAGGTGTAGCGGAACAGCAGTTCGCCCTGTGCGTCACCGTTGTTGTCGACGTGGATGTCGTACTGGGCGTCGTCCGCGAACGTGTAGAAGTTCGGGCCGCCGGCCGGCTCCTCGAACGGGATCCAGTTCGCGATGATCGTCGTCGTGTCCGGCTTGTCCGGGCTGACGAACGCGTACACGTCCGTGTTGTCGTACTGCGGGGTCCCCGAGATCAGCGGGGCCTCCCGGTGGCTGGAGGCGGAGGCCGCCCCCGGTTCCAGCGTGGCCACACCGGCGGCCGTGAGCCCCCCGGCGGCCAGCGCGCCGCATATGAGGGTCACGAGGCCACGTCGCGTGGCGCCGCCCCTGGTGGCAGCCGCGCCGCCCCTGGCATCAGGTGTCCTGCCGTCCGTCATCCCGTTCCGTCCTGCCGTCCGTTCTCGGTGCGACCTGCGCTTGACGGACGGGTATACGGAGCGGCCCGGCGGACCGGATTGGTCGCCGGAGAAATTTTCTTTCCCCTGCGCCGGACCCGCGTTTTCGGCACGCTCATCCGTAACACCGTCCGGAGGTGCGATCGGTGCGGATGGCTGGTGTGACGGGACGGGGCCCGTGCGGGCGCGGAGAGGGGAACCGGATGGAGGCCGACGAATTACTCGTCCTCGTGGCGGGCGGTGACCAGCACGCGTTCGAGGAGCTCTACGGTCTGGTGTCCGGCCCGGTGTTCGGCCTCGTACGGCGGCTGGTGCGCGACGCGGCCCAGTCCGAGGAGGTCACCCAGGAGGTCCTTCTCGAACTCTGGCGTTCCGCGCCGAAGTTCGACCCCGCCCGCGGCAGCGCGCTGTCCTGGATCCTCACCCTCGCCCACCGCCGCGCCGTCGACCGGGTGCGCAGCGCCCGCGCCGCCGGCGAACGCGAGCAGCGCGAGGCGCTCCGCTCCCACCACCCCGCCTTCGACCAGGTGGCCGAGGAGGTGGAGGCCGGCCTCGAGCGCGAAGGGGTACGCCGCTGTCTCGACCGGCTCACCGCCCTGCAGCGCCAGTCCGTGACCCTCGCCTACTACGACGGCTACACGTACCGTGAGGTGGCCGAACGGCTGTCCCTGCCGCTCGGCACGGTCAAGACGCGGATGCGCGACGGACTCACGCGGCTGCGCGCATGCCTGGGAGGTGCCGTATGAGCCGTACGCGGCGTACGGGCCTCCTCGGCCGTCTCCTCCACCGGGAGGACCCCCACCTGCTGGCCGCCCCTTACGCCCTCGACGCCCTGGAACCCGCTGAACGCGTGCGCTACGAGAAGCACCTCGACCACTGCGACCGCTGCGCGGCCGAGGTCCGCGCCCTGTCGGAGGACGCGGTCAGGCTCGCCTGGTCCACCGCGGTCCCCGCGCCCCCGGCGATGCGGGAGCGGGTCCTGGCCGCCGTCCGCGGCACACCGCAGGAACCCGCCCCGCAGGAATCCGCCCGGCCGGACCCGGCCCACCGCGCCCGGACCAGCCGGCTGCCGCCGCACGTCTGGGGCGCCCAGCCGCCGCCGCGCGCCCCGCAGCGCCGCCGCGTCCCCGTCTTCGCGCCCTTCGCGACCGCCACGGCGGCCGCCGCGCTCGTGGTCGCCGCGCTCTTCGCCGTCCAGGCCGGCCACACCCAGGACCGGCTCGACGCCGAACGGGACCGCTCGCGTGACATCGCCCACGTCCTCGCCGCCTCCGACGCCCGCGCCACCACGGGACGGGACGCACAGGGCCACACGATCGGAGTGATCGCCTCCGCGTCGCAGGGCGACGCGGTGGTCACGCTCAGCGGATACGGCGCACCGCCCGGCGGACGCGTGCGCCAGCTCTGGCTGATGCGCCCCGGCGCACAGCCGCGCTCCCTCGGCCTGTTCAGCGCCGACACGCCCCTGGTTGCCTCAGGTCTCACCAGATCGGCTGTGTCACTCGCCGTCACCGTCGAGCCCGACGGCGGATCAGCGCAGCCCACTACAGACCCGATTGTCCAACTCGCCTTGAAAACGGTCGGATTCGGAGAGTAGTCGTCAACCCTTTTACCGGGTAGGTGAATCATGTGGCTGAGATACACGAGTGCCCCAAGGGGACGATAGGGTTAACCTGCCCGGGCCGGGTGGACTCGTACGGGTGGGGAGTGACATGGATCAGATAGCGATGCGGAGCAGGGCCAGGGTCCCTGCGATCACCTGCGGTAGCAGCGCGACCAGTTCGCGCCTCGACCGTCATCTGGCAGTGCTGGCCGGACCCGCAGTGCCGCAGCGCGAGGCGGCCGAGGCCACCTCGCTGATGCTGGAGCTGACCACGCGTGACACCACGCGTGAGCGCAGCGGCCCGAACGCGCGCGTGCGCCGGGTCTCGCTGTTCGCACCACTGCGCCGGCTGCGGCGCACCCTGTTCGGCGGCAACTGAGCCGTTCGGCGGCACCTGAGGTTCCCGCCCACCACACGGTCCCGGCGTTCCGCCGCGATCCCGTCTACCGTCATCCCCACGGGGTGCGGCTCCGCCCGGGGCGGTGTGGTGGGCGCATGTCTCCCGACCCCGTGGGTCGTCCCGTTTCCTCACCCCTGTCCCGCCCGGCCCCTCCCCGCCCGGCTCGGTGAACAGAGGCACCCCTGCGGCCCACCGGCTTCGGCGCGTCCGCCTTTCGCCGTCGGTCCCCGGCCGGCCGCACGTCGGCTCACAGCAGGGCGAACTGGCCCTCCGGGCCCTCTTCCAGGTGATTCAGCACCGAGGCAGGTCTGCGCAGCGCGGCCGGGACCGGGAACACACCTGCTCCGGTCAGCTCGGTGGCCGTCAGCGGGGCGGGGTCCGGAGTGTCCGCCGTGGGGTCCGCGATGTCCGACAGCAGGGACAGCACCGTGATCAGTTCCAGGAGTTCCGAGGTCCACGGCTGGGGCCAGACCGCCGGGCGGACCGCCGACAGGGTGCCCGGCGCCGGGGTCCGCGTGCGGGCGGTGAACCAGTGCTCCAGGACGGGGACGCCGTTCACCGTGAAGTCCCACGCCGCCGCCGGGACCGGCGAGACACGGCCCTCGTCCAGGTACAGGGCCTCCTCCTCGCGGTCGTAACGCAGGGTGCGGGGGAAGGCCGGGAGCGGGGCGCGGACGTAGGGGCGGCGGCCGCCCGGCAGCCTGGGACGTTCGCCGTCGCGGCGCAGCAGCCACAGCATCCGGCGGCCCGCCTCGACGCCCCGCGCCCAGCGGCCGGGGTCCGCGGTGAGCGGCACCGTGAGGCCGGGGCGCACGGCGACCAGGATCCAGGCCAGCACGTCCACGGCGTCCGGCTCCGTGCCGAGGCGGGTGGCCAGGTGGGCGAGCAGGCCCGGTGCCAGGTTCGGTTCCAGACCGCCGGGGCGCCGGAACAGCGGGCGTACCCGGCCGGCGCGCAGCATCGGAAGCAGCCCGGTCGCCAGCAGCGGCAGCCGCGGATCGGCACCGCTCTCCACGACGTACACCTGCCGGTCGTCCGCCACCCGCCACAACTCCGGGCGGGCGGCGTCGATCAGCCGGTGATCGGGAATCAGCCACTGCTCGTCGAACGGCGCGAGCAGGACCCGTACCGGCTCGGGGCACGGCCCGGCCGCCCGGACCAGCTTCTCCGTGCCGCCGGAGTGCCCGGGCAGCTGCCCGACCGCCGAGTGCGGGGTGCGGGAGCGCGTCGGCTCGAACAGGGCCTCGCGGTCGGCCCCCTCCGCCTTGAGCAGGGCGTCCCAACGGGCTTTCAGGGACGCCGGGTCAGGGGCCGCCGGCCACCCCCGGCCGAGCCGCGGCGGTGCGACGGACCACGGCATGAGGTCCGCGAGCAGCGGAGCGTCGTCGTGCGTCACGCTGGGCATCGTACGACCTGCCGCCGACAGCGGGTCGGACGGCGGTGGAGAACCGGCGACGGAGTTCCGGCCGGCCACCGGGGCACGGGGTGCCGGTGCGGGCGCCGCCGTCCCGCACCGTGGGCCGGCCGTCGTGGGCGGTCGGGCCGTGCCGGCAGCGGGGTGGCGGTCAGGTGGCTTCCAGGGTGACCGAGAAGGAGAAGCGGTCGCCGCGGTAGTGGATGACGGCCACGTCCAGCACCCGCCCGGCGTCGTCGTGGGTGAGGCCGGTGTAGTGCAGGATCGGGCTCAGCAGCGGGACCCGCAGCAGCCGGGCCGTCTCCGGGTCGGCGAGCCGGGCCTGCACGGTGTCCGTGATACGGCTGATGCCGACACCGACGACATCGCGCAGCACCTTCGTCATGGGCCAGCGCAGCAGGTCCTCGTCGTCGATGCGCTCGGCCAGCTCCGGGCGGACCCAGTTGCGGACGTGATTGGTCGGCTCGCCGGTCCGCTCGTCGCAGCGCAGCCGGTGGTACGTCACGACCTCGGCCAGCTCCGGGAAATGCCCGGCGTACGCGGGAGGCGGCGGCACCCGGGCCCGCTCCAGCAGCTCGGCCGTCATCCCGGACTGCTGCGCCACGATCGCGTCGACCGACCCCAGCAGCCGTACCGGCGTGCCCGGCCGGGAGTCCGCCTCGATGAACGTGCCGCGCCGCCGGTGCCGGCTGATCAGCCCCTCCTCCTCCAGCTCCTTCAGCGCCTGCCGCATCGTCAGCACACTCACGCCGTAGTGCGCCGCGAGCTGCTCCTCGGTGGGCAGGCGCAGCGGGGCCTCGGGGGAGCGGCCGAGTATCGAGGCGCGCAGGGACTGCGACACCTGGTACCAGAGCGGCAGTCTGCGGTTCAGGACGATCGAGTCGGGGGCGAAGGAGGTCACGGGCCATCCGTACCGGTCGGCCGTCGCTCAGGACAAGGGCCCGAAGTGCCGCTCAAGGCCACTCCACACCGCGTCGTAGTCCCGCTGGAGGTGGTCCGCGCCCGCCGCCTGCGCGGTGAGCGTCACCGGCCAGCGCGTCTCGAACATGAACGCCAGCCCGTCGTCGACCTTCTGCGGGCGCAGCTCGGCCGTGCTCGCCCGCTCGAACGTCTCCCGGTCGGGTCCGTGCGCCGACATCATGTTGTGCAGCGAGCCGCCGCCCGGCACGAAACCGCCCTCACCGGCCGTCTTCGCGTCGTAGGCACCCTCGACGAGACCCATGTACTCGCTCATCACGTTCCGGTGGAAGTACGGCGGCCGGAAGGTGTCCTCGCCGACCAGCCAGCGCGGCGCGAACACCACGAAGTCGGCCCCGGCAAGCCCCGGTGTGTCCGACGGCGACGTCAGCACCGTGAAGATCGACGGGTCCGGGTGGTCGTACGACACCGAGCCGATCACGTTGAAGCGGCGCAGGTCGTACACGTACGGCACCAGGTTGCCGTGCCAGGCGACCACGTCCAGCGGCGAGTGGCCGTACGTCGCCGCCCAGAGGTTGCCGCAGTACTTGGTGACCACCTCCACCGGCCCCTCGACGTCCTCGTACGCGGCGACCGGCGCCCGGAAGTCACGGGCGGCGGCGAGCCCGTTGGCGCCGATGGGCCCGAGGTCGGGAAGGCGGAAGGGGGCGCCGTAGTTCTCGCACACGTACCCCCGGGCCGCCGCCTCGTCCCCGTCGCCGGTCAGCTCCACCCGGAACCGCACCCCGCGCGGGACCAGCGCCACGTCGCCCGGCCGGGCGTGCAGCAGCCCGAACTCGGTGCGCAGCAGCAGCCCGCCGCGCTCCGGGACGATCAGCAGCTCGCCGTCCGCGTCGCCGAAGACGCGGTCCATGTCCGCGTTCGCGTGATACAGGTGCACGGCGACGCCGGTGCGCCGGGCGGCGTCGCCGTTGCCGCCCAGCGTCCACAGACCCGCCAGGAAGTCCGTCCCCGGCGGCGGTGCGGGGAGCGGGTTCCAGCGCAGCCGGTTCGGGTCGGGCACCGACTCCGTGAACGGCGCCGAGCACAGCGTGCCGTTCCCGGTGCGGGCGAACGCCGGGTGGGCGGCGGAGGGACGGATCCGGTACAGCCACGAGCGCCGGTTGTGCGCCCGCGGCTCGGTGAACGCCGTACCGCTGAGCTGTTCCGCGTACAGGCCGAGGGGCGCGCGCTGCGGTGAGTTGCGCCCCTGGGGCAGCGCGCCGGGCACCGCCTCGGACGCGTGCTCGTTGCCGAACCCGGACAGCCGGGCGAGCCCCTCGGCGGTCTTGCGCGCGTCCTCGCTCATCATCGCTCCCTCGGCTCCGATTCCTCTGCAACACCGTAGGATTGGCGTCGCGGGGCCGCAAGAGGCGGTACGCCGCGCAGCGCGGGCGGGATCCCGCCCGCTCCCGGACGCACGGACCCCCCACGAGGACTACGGCACCCGCCGCGACCTCCTCTTGGAGGAGGACCGGGACAGGGACTCCAGGGGGATCCGGCCACCGGCCGGAATGACTAATCTCCGGGACATGTCGTGGACGCGCGGACCTCTCGCCGCGCTCGTGGTCTGTGTCCTGATGCTGGCCGGACCGGCGGGCTGCGGTTCCGGCGGGGCACACCGGGGGAAGACCGGGGCCCCGCCCTCCCCGGTGGGCAGGCTCCTCGACCGTACGGACGCCCAGGGGCGGCGCTACCGCGAGGTGGACGACGCGGACGCACCGGACGTCGAGATCGAGGTCGCCCCGGACACCGGGAACAGCTGGGACGTACGGCTGACCGTCCACCGCTTCCGCTTCTCGCCCGCCGGCACCCGCCCCCGGGCGGTCCCGGGCCGCGGCACCGCCCGGCTCTACCTGGACGGCGCCCTCGTCGCCCGTCTCCGCACCCCGCGCCACCGGCTCGCCGCGGGCCTCGTCCCGCGCGGCACCCACCAGCTCACCGCCCGCCTCTACGCCGACGACAACACCGTGTGGGCGGTGCACGGCAAGCCGGTGCAGAGCACCGCCGACCTCACCGAGTCCGCGACCCCGGAGCCCTCCGCGGCCGGCCCGGCCACGGGCCCGAGCACGGGCACGACAGCCGGGAGCGGCCTTCCGGCGGCGGCACCGGCACGGCGCGTACGGCAGCCGGTGCGCAGGGTGGCGATGACGGCATGACACGCGTCACACCCGCCCTGACGAGCGTCGACGCCTCCACCCGGGCGGTTCCCGCGGGTACCTTGACCGCCATGCACACTCGGTTCCGAACCAGGGCGCGCGGTTCTGCGAGCCGCACGGGGGCGGCCTCATGAACCCCGTGTCCCCGACCACCCCGCTGCGCCGCGCACCCGTGCAGCGACGCAGCGCGGAACGGCTCACCCGGATCCTCGACGCCTGCGCCGACCTGCTCGACGAAGTCGGCTACGAGGCCCTCAGCACCCGTGCCGTCGCCGCGCGCGCGGGTGTGCCCATCGGCTCGGTCTACCGCTTCTTCGGCAACAAGCGCGCCATGGCCGACGCGCTCGCCCAGCGCAACCTGGAGCGCTACACGGACCGCGTCAGGGAACGCCTGAACGGTGCCGGGGAGGGCGGCTGGCGGGCGGCGATGGACGCGGTCCTGGACGAGTACCTCGCCATGAAACGCACCGCGCCCGGGTTCTCCCTGGTCGACTTCGGCAACCAGATCCCGGTGGGCGACCGCCACACGGAACCCAACACCCGGGTCGCCGACCGCCTGACCGACCTCCTGGCCGCCTATCTGGACCGCACCCCGGACGACGAGCTCCGCCGCACCTTCCTGGTGGCGGTGGAGACGGCCGACACCCTCGTCCATCTCTCCTTCCGCCTCTCCCCGGAGGGCGACCCGGAGATCATCACCGAGACCCGGGAACTGCTGAGGGCGTACCTGGCCCGGGTCCTGGACTGAGGTTCCGCGTCCCGGGCGCAGGGCCGAGACCCGGGGCCGGGCCCGGGGCCGAGGTCCAGCGCTCGGGTCCGGGACCGGCGGCCGCGGCACCCGCCCCCCTCCCCGTCATCCCAACCGGTCGGTATCGTCACCCGCAGCCGAGCGCCACCGCCGCCACCCGGGGGAGTGACCCATGCCCGACACCGCCCGCACCCGCGAAGCCCTGCGCGTCTGCCCCCTCTGCGAGGCGACCTGCGGCCTCGTCCTGACCATCACGGCCTCCGACGGCAAGGCGGCCGGCAAGACGGCCGGCATGACCGCCCGCGGCGACAAGGACGACGTCCTCAGCCACGGCTTCATCTGCCCGAAGGGCGCCGCCTTCCCCGCCCTCGACGCCGACCCCGACCGCCTCCGCGCCCCCCTCGTCCGCAGGGACGGCGAGTTGCGCGAGGCCACCTGGCCCGAGGCGTTCGACGCCGTGGCCGCCGGCATCCGCCCCGTCGTAGAGGCGCACGGCGCCGACGCGGTGGGCGTCGTCCTCGGCAACCCCAACGCCCACACCATGGCCGGCGCCCTCTACCCGTCCGTCCTGCTGGCCGCCCTCCGCACCCGCAGCCTGTTCACCGCCTCCACGGTCGACCAGATGCCCAAGCACGTCTCCAGCGGCCTGCTGTTCGGCGACGCCAACGCCATCCCCGTCCCCGACCTGGACCGCACCGACCACCTGCTGCTCATCGGCGCCAACCCCCTCGAGTCCAACGGCAGCCTGTGCACCGCCCCCGACTTCCCGGGCCGGCTCAAGGCGATCAAGGCCCGCGGCGGCACCCTCACCGTCGTCGACCCGCGCCGCACCCGCACCGCCCGCCTCGCCGACCGGCACGTCGCGATCCGCCCCGGCACCGACGCCCTGCTGCTCGCGGCGATGGCCACCACCCTGTTCACCGAGCACCTCACCGACCTCGGCCACCTCGCCCCCCACGTCCAGGACGTGCCCGAACTCGAGAACGCCCTACGGCACTTCACCCCCGAAGCCGTGGCCCCCGCCTGCGACGTGGACGCCGCCGTCATCCGCACCCTGGCCCGCGAACTCGCCGCCGCCCCCACCGCCGCCGTCTACGCCCGCATCGGCAGCTGCACCGTCCCGCACGGCAGCCTGGCCAGCTGGCTGGTGGACGTCCTCAACATCCTCACCGGCAACCTCGACCGCCCCGGCGGCGCCCTGTTCCCGCAGGCCGCCACCGACCGCACCCCCCGCCCCGCGGGCCCCGGCCACGGCTTCGAGCTCGGGCGCTGGCACTCCCGGGTCGGCCGGCACCCCGAGGCCAAGGGCGAGCTGCCGATCTCCGCGCTCGCCGAGGAGATCGACACGGCGACCGAGGAGGGCGGCCCGATCCGCGCCCTCGTCGCGATCGCCGCCAACCCGGTCCTGTCCGTGCCCGACGGAGCCCGTCTCGACAAGGCCCTGGACTCCCTGGACTTCATGGTGAGCGTCGACCCGTACCTCAACGAGACCTCCCGCCACGCCGACGTCGTCCTGCCCCCGCCGCCGCCCTCGCAGAGCCCGCACCACGACTTCGCGCTCAACACCCTCGCGATCCGCAACCAGGTCCGCTACAACCGCCCGGCCCTGCCCCTGGAGCCGGGCAGGACGGCCGAGACCGAGATCCTCGCCCGGCTGATCCTCGCGGTGACGGGCATGCACGGCACCGACCCCGCCGCCGTGGACGCGATGGTCGTCGACCAGACCCTCGGCAAGGCCGTCCGGGAACCGCACTCACCCGTCCACGGCCGCGACCCCCGCGAACTCGCCGCACAGCTCACCGGCGAGACCGGCCCCGAGCGGCGGCTCGACATGATGCTCCGCCTCGGCCCCTACGGCGACGGCTTCGGCGCCCGGCCCGGCGGGCTGACCCTGGACGAGCTGCTCGCCCACCCGCACGGCATCGACCTCGGCCCCCTGTCCCCGCGCCTGCCGCAGCCCCTGAAGACCCGCAGCGGCAGGATCGAACTGCTCCCCGCGCCGATCGCCGCGGATCTGCCGCGTCTGCGCGAGGCTCTGGAGCACCGTCCCGGCGGTCTCGTCCTGGTCGGCCGCCGTCATCTGCGCTCCAACAACAGCTGGATGCACAACGTGCCGGTCCTGACCGGCGGTTCGAACCGCTGCACCCTGCACATCCACCCCGAGGACGCCGAGCGGCTCGGCGTGCGCGACGGGGCCGAGGTGCGGGTGAAGGGCGCCGGGGGAGAGGTGACCGCTCCCGCCGAGATCACCGACGGCGTCCGCCCCGGTGTGGTGAGCCTGCCGCACGGCTGGGGTCACGACCGTCCCGGCACCCGCCTCACCCACGCCTCCCGCACCCCCGGCGTCAACGTCAACCAGCTCCTCGACGGAAGCCTCCTCGACCCGCTGTCGGGCAACGCGGTCCTCAACGGCGTGCCGGTCGAGATCACCGCCCCCGCCACGGCACCCTGAGTCGCGGACCCGGCTCTGGTGCGAGAAAACTATCGCCGCTAGTTTGTGTGTCCGATCCCTTCCCGCAGCAGAACAGGTGGTGCAGCGATGAAGCCGCACGACGGCCTCTACCTCGACGGCGCCTGGCGCCCCGCCTCCGGCCCGGCGGTCGTCGACGTGGTGAACCCGGCCGACGAGCAGATCATCGGCCGGGTCCCCGCCGCCACGGCCGAGGACGTCGACACCGCCGTACGGGCCGCCCGAGCCGCCCTGCCCGGCTGGGCCGTGACCCCGCCCGCCGAGCGGGCCGTCCGCCTCGCCGCGCTGCGCGACGTGCTGGCGGCCCGCAAGGACGAGATCGCCGAGACCGTCACCGCCGAACTCGGCTCCCCGCCCGCCTTCTCGCAGGCCGTCCACGCGGGCGTGCCGATCGCGGTCGCCGGGTCGTACGCCGAGCTGGCCGCGACGTACGCCTTCGAGGAGCGGGTCGGCAACTCGCTCGTCCTGCACGAACCGGCCGGAGTGGTCGGCGCGATCACCCCCTGGAACTACCCGCTGCACCAGATCGTCGCCAAGGCCGCCCCCGCACTGGCCGCCGGCTGCACGGTGGTGCTGAAGCCCGCCGAGGACACCCCGCTGGTCGCCCAGCTGTTCGCCGAGGCGGTCCACGAAGCGGGGTTCCCGGCGGGCGTGTTCAACCTGGTCACCGGTCTCGGACCGGTCGCCGGACAGGCTCTCGCAGGGCACCCGGACGTCGACCTCGTCTCCTTCACCGGCTCCACCGCGGTCGGCCGGCGGATCGGTGCGACGGCGGGCGGTGCCGTGAAACGGGTCGCCCTGGAACTGGGCGGCAAGTCCGCCAACGTCATCCTCCCGAGCGCCGACCTGGCCCGGGCCGTGGCCGTCGGCGTCGCCAACGTGATGTCCAACTCCGGCCAGACGTGCAGCGCCTGGACCCGGATGCTGGTGCACTCCGCGCAGTACGACGAGGCGGTCGCGCTCGCCGCGGCTGCCGCCGCCAAGTACGCCGAGCGCATCGGCCCCGTCGTCAGCGCACGCCAGCGGGACCGGGTACGCGGGTACATCGAGAAGGGCGTCGCCGAGGGCGCCCGGCTGGTCGCCGGTGGTCCCGAGGCCCCGCGCGAGCGCGGGTACTACGTCAGCCCGACCGTCTTCGCCGACGTCACCCCGGAGATGGCGATCGCCCAGGAGGAGATCTTCGGGCCCGTGCTGTCCGTCCTGCGCTACACCGACGAGGACGACGCCCTGCGCATCGCCGACGGCACCGTCTACGGCCTCGCGGGCGCCGTGTGGGCCGGTGACGAGGCCGAGGCGGTGGCCTTCGCCCGCCGCATGGCCACCGGCCAGGTCGACATCAACGGCGGCCGCTTCAACCCGCTCGCCCCCTTCGGCGGCTACAAGCAGTCGGGAGTCGGCCGCGAACTCGGTGCCCACGGACTCGCCGAGTACCTGCAGACCAAGTCCCTCCAGTTCTAGGGCCGGGTCGGGCGGCGTTCGCCGTCACCCGTCCGCCCGGCAGGCCCACGTCCGCTCATCAACAGGGGAGCAGCCCGTCATGACCGTCCGCGCCGCCGTTCTGCCCGCCGTCGGTGCCCCGCTGGAGATCACCGCGATCGACCTGCCCGACCCCGGCCCCGGCCGGGTCCGGGTCCGTCTCGCCGCCGCCGGGGTCTGCCACTCCGACCTCTCGCTCTCCGACGGCACCATGCGGGTACCGGTCCCGGCCGTCCTGGGCCACGAGGGCGCCGGCACCGTCATCGCCGTCGGCGAGGGCGTCACCCAGGTCGCACCGGGAGCCGGGGTCGTCCTCAACTGGGCCCCGTCCTGCGGCCGTTGCCACGCCTGCTCGCTCGGCGAGGTCTGGCTGTGCGCCCACGCCCTGAGTGGCGCCGCCGAGGTGTACGCCCGCACCGCCGACGGCACCGGCCTCCACCCCGGCCTGAACGTGGCCGCGTTCGCCGAGGAGACCGTCGTACCGGCCTCCTGCGTACTGCCCGCCCCCGACGGGATCCCGCTCACCGAGGCCGCGCTCCTGGGCTGCGCGGTCCTCACCGGCTACGGCGCCGTCCACCACGCGGCCCGGGTACGGGCCGGGGAGACGGTCGCCGTGTTCGGGGTCGGCGGAGTGGGACTCGCCGCGATCCAGGCGGTCCGGATCGCAGGCGCCGCCCGGATCGTCGCGGTGGACGTCGCACCGGAGAAGGAGGAGCTGGCCAGGAAGGCGGGGGCCACCGACTATCTCCTCGCCTCCGGCACGACCTCCCGCGAGATCCGCGCGCTCACCGGCGGGCAGGGCACCGACGTGGCCGTCGAGTGCGCGGGCCGGGCGGCGAGCATCCGTGCCGCCTGGGACTCCACCCGGCGCGGCGGCCGCACCACGGTGGTCGGCATCGGCGGCAAGGACCAGCAGGTCACCTTCAACGCCCTGGAGATCTTCCACTGGGCCAGGACCCTCTCCGGCTGCGTCTACGGCAACTCCGACCCCGCCCGCGACCTGCCGGTGCTCGCCGGCCATGTCCGCGCGGGCCGCCTTGACCTGGACGCGCTGGTCACCGAGCGCATCGGCCTGGCGGACATCCCGGCGGCGTTCGAGAACATGGCGGCGGGCCGGGGCGGCCGGAGCCTGGTGGTCTTCTAGACGGACCCGGCCCAGGACGGCTCAGGGCTGCTCCGGTGCCGGCACCCGAGCGGCGTCCGGGTGCGGCTGCGGCTGCGGCTGCCGCGGCTCACCGGCGGCCACCACGGCCGGAACCGTCCGGCCCGCACCGGACCGGGAGCGGGACCGGGACACGGCGACGCCCGCCAGGCACAGCACCCCGCCCGCGAGCGTCAGCAGCCCCGGCACCTCGCCGAGGAACAGCCAGGACATCAGCACCACCAGCGCGGGCACCGCGTACGTCGTCGCGCCCATACGGCCGGCGGTCGTCCGGGCGAGCGCGTAGGCCCAGGTGGTGAAGGCCAGCGCGGTCGGGAAGACCCCGAGGTAGACCATGTTCAGGGTGGCGGAGAGCGGCGCGTCGGCCGCGTCGTGGACCAGCTGTCCGGCGAACGGCAGACAGAGCACCGCGCCGGTCAGACAGCCGTACGCGGTCACCTGGAGCGCGCTCGCCGAGCCCAGCGCGGGCTTCTGCGCGACGACCCCGGCGGCGTAGGTGAGCGCGGCGAGCAGACACAGCGCCACCCCGAGCACCGAGGACGAACCGTCCCCCGACATCGAGAGCCCCACCGTCACCGCACCCGCGAACGACACCGCCATGCCCGCCAGCAGCCTCGGCGGCATCGGCTCCCCGAGCAGCCGCGCTCCCAGCAGCGCGATCAGCAGCGGACCGACATTGACCACGAGGGCCGCCGTGCCCGCGTCCACCTGCTGCTCGCCCCAGTTCAGGACCACCATGTAGACGCCGAACCACAGCAGCCCGGACACCGCGACACCCGGCCACGCGGCCCGCGGCGGCAGCCCCTCGCGCCGCAGCAGACAGAGCGCGCCCAGCGCCAGGGTGCCTGCCAGCAGCCTGCCCAGCGCCAGCGCGCCCGGCGCGTAGGCGGCGCCCGCGCTGCGGATCGAGACGAAGGCCGAGGCCCACAGCACCACGGAGACCAGCGCCGCCGCGGCGGCCCGGCGGGAGGGGGAGACAGATGTCATGCCGCCGAGCGTAGGAGCGCGCCGGGGCCCGGGTCTCGCGGTTTTACGACACGATTGTCGCGCCGGACTCCCCGCGCCGCGCGACCTGCTCGTACTGCGCCGACAACCCGTCCAGCAGCGCGGTCAGCCCCGTGGTGAAGGCCCGTTCGTCGATCTTCTCCTGCTGTTCCGCGAGGAGGTGGGCCTGCCCCAGGTGCGGGTAGTCGGCGGGGTCGTAGGCGCCGGCGTCGTCCACGAAGCCCCCGGCGAACGAGCCCAGCGCGGAGCCCATGATGAAGTACCGCATCAGCGCGCCGATGGAGGTGGCGTGCGCGGGCGGCCAGCCGGCGCGGACCATCGCGCCGTAGACGGCGTCGGCGAGGCGCAGCGCGGCGGGGCGGCGGCCCGGGCCGCGCGCCAGTACGGGCACGATGTTCGGATGGGCGCGCAGTGCGGCCCGGTAGGAGACGGCCCAGGCGTGCAGCCCGCCGCGCCAGTCCCGGCCGTCCTCGAACATCGACAGGTCGACCAGCGCGCTGACCGAGTCGGCGACCGCCTCCAGGATCTCGTCCTTGGTGGCGAAGTGGTTGTAGAGCGAGGGCCCGCTCACGCCCAGCTCCGCGGCGAGCCGCCGGGTGGAGAGGGCCGCCAGACCCTCGCCGTCCACCAGATCACGGGCCGTCCCGACGATGCGGTCGGTGCTCAGCAGGGGCTTGCGCGGTCGTGCCATGGCGCACATAGTAGGGCTGCGGAAACAAACTAGCAGTGCTAATTAAAGGTGGACGGAGACGGCACCGTGGTGGATCTGGGGCTCAGCGAGGAGCAGGACGCCGTCCGGCGGCTCGCCCGGGACTTCGTGGCGCGGGAGATCGTCCCGCACGCCGCCGCCTGGGACCGTGCCGAGGCCGTGGACCGGTCGATCCTGAAGAAGCTCGGCGAGGTCGGCTTCCTCGGCCTGACCGTCGACGAGACCTACGGCGGCAGCGGCGGCGACCATCTCGCGTACTGCCTGGTCACAGAGGAACTGGGGCGCGGCGACTCCGCGGTGCGCGGCATCGTGTCCGTCTCCCTCGGCCTCGTCGCCAAGACGATCGCCGCGTGGGGCGACGAGAAGCAGAAGCGGGCCTGGCTGCCCGGACTGACCTCCGGCGGGTACGTCGGCTGCTTCGGCCTCACCGAGCCGGGCACCGGATCCGACGCCGGCAACCTGACCACCCGGGCCGTGCGCGACGGCGGCGACTACGTCATCGACGGCACCAAGATGTTCATCACCAACGGCACCTGGGCCGACGTCGTGCTCCTCTTCGCCCGCTCCACCGACGCCCCCGGCCACCGCGGCGTCTCCGCGTTCCTGGTGCCCGCCGACACCCCCGGCCTCACCCGCCGCGTCCTCCAGGGCAAGCTCGGCCTGCGCGGCCAGGACACCGCCGAACTCGTCCTGGAGGACGTGCGGGTGCCCGCCTCCGCGCTGCTCGGGGAGGAGGGCAAGGGCTTCTCCGTCGCCATGTCGGCCCTCGCCAAGGGGCGGATGTCGGTGGCGGCGGGCTGCGTCGGCCTGGCGCAGGCGGCCCTCGACGCGGCCGTCGCGTACGCGGGCGAGCGCGAGCAGTTCGGCAGGACCATCGCCCACCACCAGCTGGTGCAGGAGCTGATCAGCGACATCGCCGTCGACGTGGACGCGGCCCGGCTGCTGACCTGGCGGGTCGCCGACCTCGTCGACCGCGGGCAACCGTTCGCCGTGGAGTCCTCCAAGGCCAAGCTGTTCGCCTCCGAGGCGGCCGTCCGCGCCGCCGGCAACGCCCTCCAGGTGTTCGGCGGCTACGGCTACATCGACGAGTACCCGGCGGGCAAACTCCTGCGCGACGCCCGGGTGATGACCCTGTACGAGGGCACCAGCCAGATCCAGAAACTCCTCATCGGGCGCGCGCTGACCGGGGTCTCGGCCTTCTGACGGCGCCGGCCCCGGAAAGCCCGGACATGGCTGAGTACCCGGCCTGAGTATCCGTACGGATGTGGCGCCGGCCACGTCCGCCGATGCTGATGCCATGAGCGACACACCCGTCAAGCAGCAGAGCACGGCCGCTTTCTACGGCCAGGCCGTCGCGTCCTTCGCCGTCGCCATGGCCGCGACCGCCCTGGGCATCTTCCGGCTGAACGCCGACGCCTGGGTACGGGCGTTCCTGGCGATCGCCGTCCTGTATCTGGTCACCTCGTGCTTCACCCTCGCCAAGGTCATCCGTGACCGCCAGGAGGCGGGCCGGATCGTCAGCCGCGTCGACCAGGCCCGGCTGGAGAAGCTGCTCGCCGAGCACGACCCCTTCGAGAAGCTGTAGAACCGCTCAGCGTACCCCTCTGAACGGGCACTCTAAGCGCCCGCTCACCTTCGGCGGTAGGGTGGCACCACCGGACCGAGAGGGGCGAGCGAGCGATGACTACGGCGGAGGACAAGGCCGGCGGGGATCTGGAGCCGTGGGGGCAGGTCACCCCGGACGCGGCCCGGCGCCTGCTGGTGGCCGCGGTGGAGGCGTTCGCCGAGCGCGGCTACCACGCGACCACCACCCGGGACATCGCGGGCCGCGCCGGAATGAGCCCGGCCGCGCTCTACATCCATTACAAGACCAAAGAGGAACTGCTCCACCGCATCAGCCGCATCGGCCACGACAAGGCGCTGGACATCCTGCGGACGGCGGCCCGCCGCGAGGGCAGCGCCGCCGAGCGGCTCGCCGACGCCGTGAGCTCCTTCGTGCGCTGGCACGCCGGGCGGCGCACGACGGCGCGCGTGGTGCAGTACGAGCTGGACGCCCTCGGCCCCGAGGCCCGCGCCGAGATCCTCGCCCTGCGCCGCCAGGTCGACGCCGAGGTGCGCGGGATCATCGAGGACGGGGTCGCGGCGGGCGAGTTCGACGTGATCGACGTGAAGGGCACGACCCTCGCCGTGCTCTCCCTCTGCATCGACGTGGCCCGCTGGTTCAACACGGCGGGACCGCGCACCCCTGACGAGGTCGGCGCGCTGTACGCTGGCCTCGTGCTGAGGATGGTCGGTTCCCGGGAGCCCGCGGCGCCCGCTCCGGCGTAGGGGAACCGCTCACACGTAGTAGCGCGACACGGACTCGGCGACGCACACCGGCTTGTCGCCGCCCTCGCGCTCCACGACGAACGCGACGGTCACCTGCACACCGCCCGTCACCTCCTCGACGCCGCCGATCCTCGCGGTGCAGCGCAGCCGGGAGCCGACCGGCACGGGGGCGGGGAAACGGACCTTGTTGGTGCCGTAGTTGACGCCCATCCTCACCCCCTCGACGGCCATCAGCTGCGGCGCGAACAGCGGCAGCAGCGACAGGGTGAGATAACCGTGCGCGATGGTCGTCCCGAACGGGCCGCCCGCCGCCCTCTCCGGATCGACATGGATCCACTGGTGGTCGCCCGTGGCGTCCGCGAACAGGTCGATCCGCTTCTGGTCGACCTCCACCCAGTCGCTGTACCCCAGCTGCTCGCCCACCGCCGCCTTCAGCTCGTCGACGGAGGTGAAGATCCTAGGCTCTGCCATGTACCCGGCCTTTCGGTAACCGTGAACGTCAACCGTGAACGTCAGCCTTGACGCTCTAAGCAACTGCTTAGCATGGTGGCGCCCCGACCCGCTGTCAACGAGCGGGTGACGAAGTAGGCTCCCACGGGTGCCCCAGATCCCCGAGAAGATCCACGAGCTCACGGTCGGCCAGCTCGCCGCCCGCAGCGGCGCCGCCGTCTCGGCCCTGCACTTCTACGAGTCCAAGGGCCTGATCACCAGCCGCCGCACCCCGGGCAACCAGCGCCGCTACACCCGTGACACGCTGCGCCGCGTCGCCTTCGTCCGCGCGGCCCAGCGGGTGGGCATCCCGCTGGCCACGATCCGGGAGGCCCTCTCCCGGCTCCCCGAGGAGCGCACCCCCACCCGGGAGGACTGGGCCCGCCTCTCCGAGGCGTGGCGCTCCGAACTCGACGAACGCATCCGGCAGCTGAACCGTCTCCGCGATCACCTCACCGACTGCATCGGTTGCGGCTGCCTCTCCCTCGACACCTGCGTCCTCTCCAACCCGGACGACACCATCGGCGCACACGAAGCAGGCTCCCGCCTCCTGATCAACCCTCCCGCACCGCAGAACTGACCCGGCCCGGCACCCCGCCCCCGCGGGGCACCGGGCTGCACCGCCCCCCAGGCACAACCACACGACGGCCGACGCCAGGCCCAACCCCCCAGGGGCGCGGGGCCGTGTCGACATGCAGCTCCGCCGCGCGGGCGCGACACGTGCCTGGCGACACGGCGGACGCCAGGCCCACCCCCCCCAGGGGCGCGGGGAACTGCGCGAACAACCACGACGCACCCGCACACAACCGCACGCCCCCGCAGGAGAACCGCACCCCCGGCCGGTAAGGCTCACGCCGTCATGAGGAGCCGCTCCCGCCTGGCAAAGGCAAGCGCCTCCGCGGAAAGAACCGGCCGCGGCACAAGAATCCCGCACTCGACGCACACCGGCCCCGCCGAAGGCTCATGGTCGAGGTCGTACCTCCATACGAGCTGGGCTCCCCCGCACGCCGGACACCCCGCCCCCGGCTCCCGCTCCAGCGCCGCGATCAGCCGCCGCAGCACCTCCGCCAGCGGTTCACGGGGATGCACCGCCGGATTGTCGCACCAGGCCACCCCGAAGCCGCCCCAGGTCAGCCGGTGCCAGTCGTCCACACTGCCCGGGCGGCGCAGCCCGTCGTGCTTTTCCTTCTTGCGGCGCGCGGCGAACGACGCCTCGTAGGCGAGCCAGACCGCCCGCGCCTCCTCCAGCTCCTCCAGCGCGGCCACGAGCCGCACCGGGTCGGGAGACCGGTCCTCCGGGCCGAACCCGGCCCGCCCGCACAGATGGTCCCAGGTCGCCCGGTGTCCGTAAGGGGCGAACCGTTCAAGGCACTTACGCAGTGAGTACCGCCGCAGTGCCAGATCGCACCGCGGATCTCGTACCTGTCTCGCCAGACTCCGGAATCCGGCCATAGCCCTGCACCTCCGTCACACCTGCACCTGTACCTCGGTCACTTCGGCGTCGTCGTACGGCCTGCGCGCGACGTCGCCGGATAGACGTGTCGGCGACGCATCCGGCTCCATCCGATTTCCGATGCCGTCCATAAGGCAGCCCGGGTTGACCGCCCCGCACCGACTCCGAAACTTGACGCATGTTCATCTTCAATCCCGGGGATACCGGCGGTAACGTCCCGCCCCACCCCCGTACGGAGGAGCCGCCATGTCACGGCGCACCCCACGTAGCACTCTTGACAGACTGAGAACTCCCGGCAGGCTCGCGGGGTTCCTGAAGTCGGCGTCCGTCTGTGTCCTGATCGCCGGACTGCTCGCGCCGGTGACCCAGATGGCCGCCGCCCCGGCGGCCCAGGCGGCCACCTCGAACGACTACTGCGGCGGCCAGTGTTCCGACATCCTGCCGCCGGGTGAGAACGGCAACGCCACCCTGGCCCAGATCATCCTCAACCAGGCCTTCGGCACCCAGCCCGACCACGCCGAGGACCAGCTCGGCCCTTACGCCAACCTCGCCACCGGCTACTCGACGCTCACCGACGCGAAGATCAACAACTTCTTCAACGACGCGTCGTTCGGGGTGGCCTCGGCGCAGGTCGCCTCCACGGAGAGCCCCGGCGGGCGCACCGACGTGACGATCGTCCGCGACAAGAAGACCGGTGTGCCGCACATCACCGGCACCACCCGCTACGGCACCGAGTACGGCGCGGGCTACGCGGCGGCCGAGGACCGGCTGTGGCTGATGGACGTCTTCCGGCACGTGGGACGGGGACAGCTCACCACCTTCGCGGGCGGCGCCGCCAGCAACCAGGGCCTGGAGCAGGAGTTCTACCGCAACGCGCCCTACACCGAGGCCGACCTGCAGGCCCAGATAGACAACGCCGTCGCCTCCAACGGTGCCCGCGGCCAGCAGGCCCTCGCCGACGTCAACGCCTATCTCGCCGGGATCAACGCGTACATCGACGCCTCCGACAGCGGCCGCTACTTCCCCGGCGAGTACGTCCTGACCGGCCACAAGGACTCCATCACCAACGCCGGCACCATCGACCACTTCAAGGTCACCGACCTGGTCGCGCTGGCCTCCGTGATCGGCTCGCTGTTCGGCTCCGGCGGGGGCGGCGAGGTGAACAACGCGATGTCCCTGCTGGCCGCACAGGCCCAGTACGGCGTCACCGAGGGCACCAAGGTCTGGGAGTCCTTCCGCGAACGCAACGACCCCGAGGCCGTCCTCACCGTCCACAACGGCGAGAGCTTCCCCTACGCCACCGCCCCCGCGAGCCCCCAGGGCGAGGCCCTGCCGGACGCCGGCTCGGTGACCCAGGAACCGCTGGTCTACGACCGCACCGGCAGCGCGGCCACCGCCGCCGCGACGAGCACCTCCGCCACCGCCGCCGCGACCACCCTCACCTCGGCCAAGCGCGGTATGTCCAACGCGCTCGTGGTGAGCGGCAAGTACACCGCGAGCGGCCACCCCGTCGCCGTCTTCGGACCGCAGACCGGCTACTTCGCCCCCCAGCTCCTCATGCTCCAGGAGATCCAGGGCCCCGGCATCAGCGCCCGCGGCGCCTCCTTCGCGGGCCTGAGCATGTACGTCGAACTCGGCCGCGGCCAGGACTACTCGTGGAGCGCCACCACCTCCGGCCAGGACATCATCGACTCCTACGCCGTCGAACTGTGCCAGGACGACTACCACTACCTCTTCCACGGCACCTGCACCGCCATGGAGAAGCTCGAGCAGGCCAACTCCTGGAAGCCGACCACCGCCGACTCCACCGCGGCCGGCTCGTACACCATGCGGGTGTGGCGGACCAAGTACGGTCCCGTGGAGTACCGCGCCACCGTCGGCGGCAAGAAGGTCGCCTACACCACCCTGCGCTCCTCCTACCTGCACGAGGCCGACTCGATCATCGGCTTCCAGATGCTCAACGACCCCGACTACGTCAAGGGCCCGCAGGACTTCCAGAACGCCGCCCAGCACATCAACTTCACGTTCAACTGGTTCTACGCCGACTCCCAGCACACCGCGTACTACAACAGCGGCGACAACCCGGTACGGGCGAGCGGCGTCGACCCCGAGTTCCCGGTCTGGGGCCAGGCCGCCTACGAGTGGCAGAACTGGGACCCGGCCACCAACACCGCCTCCTACACGCCCGCTTCGGCGCACCCCCACTCCACCGACCAGGACTACTACATCTCCTGGAACAACAAACAGGCCAAGGACTACAGCGCGGCGCCCTGGGGCGAGGGCTCGGTGCACCGCGGCAACCTGCTCGAGGACCGGGTGAAGAAGCTCGTCGCGGCGGGCGGCGTGACCCGCTCGGCGCTGGTGAAGGCGATGGCGGACGCGTCGCTCGAGGACCTGCGCGCCGAGGACGTGCTGCCGAAGCTGCTGCGCGTCGTCAACAGTTCGGCCGTCACCGACTCCACCGCCGCGGCGGCCGTCACCAAGCTCCAGACCTGGCTGACCGCGGGCGGCAAGCGCACCGAGACGTCGGCCGGCTCGAAGACGTACGCCAACGCGGACGCGATCCGCATCCTCGACGCCTGGTGGCCGCTGCTGGTGAAGGCCGAGTTCGAACCCGGTCTCGGCACCGGCCTCTACACCGCGTTCGGCAACGACCTCCCCATCGACGAGGCCCCGTCGGCCGGCCACGGCCCGACCGGCTCGCACGCCGGCAGCTCCTTCCAGTACGGCTGGTGGAGCTATGTCGACAAGGACATCCGCACGGTGCTCGGCGACCCCGTCTCCGGGCCGCTGGCACGGACGTACTGCGGCGGCGGCAGCCTCAGCGCCTGCCGCGACATCCTCATCAGCACCCTCAAGACCGCCGCCGGCCTGACCGCCTCCCAGGTCTACCCCGGTGACGACCAGTGCTCGGCGGGCGACCAGTGGTGCGCCGACTCGATCGTCCAGCGCACCCTGGGCGGCATCAAGCACGGCAAGATCAGCTGGCAGAACCGGCCGACCTTCCAGCAGGTCGTGGAGTACACCTCGCACCGGTGAGCCGACGGTGAGCCGGCGTTGAGCCGCCGGTGACGTACCGGGCGGCGGGATCCGCGCCACGGGTCCCGCCGCCCCTCGGGGCGTGCGGTCTCAGCGGTACATGAGGTACCTCTCGCGAACCCTCCGGAACGCCGCCAGCTCCTCCTGCCACGCCGCGACGACCTCGTCCGTCCCGGCGCCCGCGTCGATGAGCGTGCGCACCTGCGCGGACCCGGTGAGCCTGTCGATCCACCGGTCCGGCCGCCAGCCGAAGCCGCTCCACACCTGCCGGGCGGTGACCAGCAGGGCGACACCGGTGCGCACCGGGTCGAACGCGTCCCGGTCGTGCACATGGAGCTGCACGCCCCCGACGGTCGTGCCCTGGAACTTCGAGAACGCCGGGGTGAAGTACGCCTCCCTGAAGTGCGCCCCGGGCAGTCCGAGCCGCTCCAGCGCGCGGGCCCAGCGTCCGTCGACGCCGTCCGCGCCGAGGAGCTCGAACGGCCGGGTCGTGCCGCGTCCCTCCGACAGGTTCGTCCCCTCCAGCAGACACGTCCCCGCGTACACCAGCGCGGTGTCCGGCGTCGGCATGTTCGGGCTCGGCGGCACCCACGGCAGCCCCCAGGCGTCGTAGAACCGGGACCGCCGCCAGCCCGTCATCGCCACCGTCTCCGGCGCGGCCCGCCCGCCCAGGAACTCCCGGTCGAACAGCCGCGCCAGCTCGGCGACCGTCATGCCGTGCGCCTGCGCGATCGGCTGCCGTCCGACGAACGTGGCGAACTCCCGGTGCAGCACCGGGCCGAGGGCGGCGCGTCCGGTGACCGGGTTCGGCCGGTCCAGCACCACGAACCGCTTCCCGGCCAGCGCGGCGGCCTCCAGGCAGTCGTAGAGCGTCCAGATGTACGTGTAGAACCGCGCCCCCACGTCCTGGATGTCGAAGACGACCGTGTCCACGCCGGAGGCGGTGAAGGTGTCGGCGAGGGGCTGACCGCTCTTCACGTAGGTGTCATAGACGGGCAGTCCGGTCGCCGGGTCGTCGTGGCGGCCTTCGGAGCCGCCCGCCTGCGCGGTGCCCCGGAAGCCGTGCTCGGGGCCGAAGACGGCGGTGAGGCGGACCCGGTCGTCGGCGTGCATGACGTCGACGATGTGCCGCACGTCCCGGGTGACACCGGTCGGATTGGTGACGACGCCGACCCGCTGCCCGGCGAGCGGGGCGTACCCGCCGGCGGCGAGCCGCTCGAAACCGGTGCGCAGCCCGCCGTGCGGGCCGTCCGGTGCCGGTGCCTTTGCCGGTGCCGCCGCGGCGGGGGAGGAGGCCGCGGTGACGGCGGTGACGGCCGCCGTGCCGGTGGCGTGGAACAGACCTCGTCTGGACAGACTCACGTGGACCTCCGGATGCGCGGCGTCCCCCCGGCCCCGCACGCTAGCGGCCCCCGCCGGGGTCCCGGAGGAACCGTTCCGGCCGCGTCGCGTCCGCCCCTTCCACTGCTACATACCGACCGGTTAGTCTGTCGGCGGAACCAGGCCGCGGCCGTGTCGAAGGAGACCGATGGTGGAAGCCGTACAGGGTGCGGGAGTCGTCGTCACCGGGGCGGGAGGCGGTATCGGCGCCGCCCTGGCCCGCCGGTTCGCCGCCGAGGGCGCCCGCGTCGTCGTCAACGACCTGGACGCCGGGCGGGCGAAGGCCGTGGCCGCCGAGATCGGCGCCACCGCCGTGCCCGGCGACGCCTCGACCGTCGTCCCCGAGGCCCGCGAAGCGCTCGGCGGCACCGTCGACATCTACTGCGCCAACGCGGGCGTCGCCTTCGAGGACGGGGACCTCGCGGGCCCCCTCGACGAGAAGGGCTGGGCGCTGACCTGGGACGTCAACGTCATGGCCCATGTCCGGGCCGCCCACGCGCTCCTCCCGGACTGGCTGGAACGCGGCGCGGGCCGCTTCGTCTCCACCGTCTCCGCGGCCGGACTGCTCACCATGATCGGCGCCCCCTCCTACAGCGTCACCAAGCACGGCGCCCTGGCCTTCGCCGAGTGGCTGTCCCTGACCTACCGCCACCGCGGCCTCAAGGTCCACGCGATCTGCCCCCAGGGCGTGCGCACCGACATGCTCGACGCCACCGGCAGCGCGGGCGACCTCGTGCTCAAGCCGACCGCCATCGAACCCGAGGACGTGGCCGAGGCCCTGTTCAAGGGCATGGCGGAGGACCGCTTCCTGATCCTGCCGCACGACGAGGTCGCGGACTACTACCGCGCCAGAGCGGGCGAGAACGAGCGCTGGCTGGCCGGGATGAACCACATCCAGCGCACCTGGGAGCGGTCCCGCTGACCACAGGACGGACGTCCCCCCGGTAAGTGGGATGATCCTATGGCGCGATCGCGTTCCCGTGGCGCGAAAACGACCCACGACGCCCGGTACGGCACCGGCGGCGAGGAAGGCAGGTGGCGGCAGTGCCCAGGACGACGAGCGGCGACGGTACCCCCGTCCCGCAGCGGCTGCTCGCGGCGGCCACCCGGCTCTTCGCCGAACAGGGCTACGACCGCACCTCCGTGCAGGAGATCGTCGAGGCGGCCGGCGTCACCAAAGGGGCGCTCTACCACTACTTCGGCTCCAAGGACGACCTCCTCCACGAGGTCTACGCCCGCGTGCTGCGCGTCCAGCAGGAACGCCTCGACGCGTTCGCCGACGCCGACGAACCCGTCGAGGAACGGCTGCGCGCCGCCGCGGCCGACGTCGTCGTCACGACCATCGAGAACCTCGACGACGCGATGATCTTCTTCCGCTCGATGCACCACCTCGGCCCGGAGAAGAACAAACAGGTACGCGCCGAACGCCGCCGCTACCACGAACGCTTCCGCGCCCTCGTCGAGGAGGGCCAGGAGACCGGCGTGTTCTCCACGGCCACCCCCGCCGACCTGGTGGTGGACTACCACTTCGGATCCGTCCACCACCTGTCCACCTGGTACCGGCCGGACGGCACGATGGACGCGCGGGAGGTCGCCGACCACCTCGCGGACCTGCTGCTGAGAGCGCTGCGCCCGTAGCGTCCGCGCGCGGACGGTTTCGTCGACCGGCTCCGGACCGGCGGGAGTGTTCGCACCCGCGCGGCGCGGCCGCACACCGGCCCGGTCCCGCACCCCCGAGACCGAGAAAGCGGACCGGGGGCAGGCGGGTGCCGGGGGGGGCGAAGCACGCGTCCGTGACACATCCCGTCCCACCGCCCCCTTGCCCCCGTGCCCCCGAGCGCGGCCCGGCACCGCCGGGCAGGAGCGCGCCCTCCGGGCCCCCGCCCGGGGAACGGCCTGGGGTGCGCCCCGCCCGCCCCGCCGCGACGGGCGTGCGGGCATGCGGGCATGCGGGCATGCGGACGTATGGACGTGCGTGAGGGGCGACCACCGAGGTGGCCGCCCCTCACCCGTGCTGTGCCGTGCTCAGAGGTACTTCTTGATCTCCCGCCGGGCCAGCGACCGCTGATGCACCTCGTCCGGCCCGTCCGCGATCATCAGCGTCCGCGCCGCCGCGTACAGCTCCGCCACCGGGAAGTCCTGGCTGACGCCGCCCGCTCCGTGCAGCTGGATCGCCCGGTCCAGGATGCCGACCACCGCACGCGGCGTGGCGATCTTGATGGCCTGGATCTCCGTGTGGGCACCCCGGTTGCCCGCGGTGTCCATCAGCCAGGCCGTCTTCAGCACCAGCAGCCGCAGCTGCTCCACGGTCACCCGGGCGTCCGCGATCCAGTTGTGCACCACGCCCTGCTGGGCCAGCGCCTTCCCGAACGCCTGACGGCCCACCGCCCGGCGGCACATCAGCTCGATGCCCCGCTCGGCCATGCCGATCAGCCGCATGCAGTGGTGGATCCGGCCCGGACCGAGGCGGGCCTGCGCGATGGCGAAACCGCCGCCCTCCTCGCCGATCAGGTTCGCCACCGGCACGCGCGCGTGGTCGAAGACGACCTCGGCGTGTCCGCCGTGGTAGTGGTCCTCGTAGCCGAACACCTGCATCGCGCGTGTGACCGTCACACCCGGCGTGTCGCGCGGCACCAGCACCATCGACTGCTGGCGGCGGATGTCCGGACCGTCCGGGTCCGTCTTGCCCATCACGATGAAGATCTTGCAGTGCGGGTCCATCGCCCCGGAGATGTACCACTTGCGGCCCGTGATGACATACTCGTCGCCGTCCCGCTCGATCAGCGTGGTGATGTTGGTGGCGTCCGAGGAGGCCACCTCCGGCTCGGTCATCGCGAACGCCGAGCGGATCTCACCCGCCAGCAGCGGCTCCAGCCACTGCTTCTTCTGCTGCTCGTCGCCGAACTGCGCCAGCACCTCCATGTTCCCGGTGTCCGGCGCCGAGCAGTTCGTCACGTTCGGCGCCAGCTGCGGGGAGCGGCCCATGATCTCGGCCAGCGGCGCGTACTGCAGGTTGGTGAGCCCGGCACCGTATGCGGCGTCCGGCAGGAACAGGTTCCACAGCCCCTGCCTGCGTGCCTCCGCCTTCAGCTCCTCCACCACCGGCGGCGTCTCCCACGGCGAGGCCAGCCGGGCGCGCTGCTCCCCCACGACCGCCTCGGCGGGATACACGTACTCGTCCATGAAGGCGAGCAGCCGGGCGCGCAGCTCCTCGGTGCGCGCGTCGAACGCGAAGTCCATGTCCAGTCAGCCTTCCTGAAGGGTGGTCAGACCGTGCTCGATGAAGACGGGGACCAGGTCGCCGATGCGGTCGAAGCCGCGCCCGACGGTCTGGCCCAGCGTGTAGCGGTAGTGGATGCCCTCGAGGATCACGGCGAGCTTGAACCAGGCGAACGCCGTGTACCAGGAGACGGCCGTGACGTCCCGCCCGGAGCGGGCCGCGTACCGCTCGACCAGTTCGGCCGGCGTCGGATGCCCGGCGGCCTGGGCGGTCGTGGAGACGGGGGAGTCGGGCATGCCGAGCGGCGTGCTGTACATGACCAGCAGGCCCAGGTCGGTCAGCGGGTCGCCGAGCGTCGACATCTCCCAGTCGAGGACGGCGTTGATCCGGTCGTCGCCGCCGATGAGGACGTTGTCGAGGCGGTAGTCGCCGTGCACGATGGTCGGCGCGGGGGACACGGGCAGGTGCCGGCCGAGCGCCGCGTGCAGCTCGTCGACACCGGCCAGCTCGCGGTTGCGGGAGGCGTCCAGCTGCTTGCCCCAGCGGCGCAGCTGGCGGTCCAGGAAGCCCTCCGGGCGGCCGAAGTCCGCGAGGCCCACCTCGGCGGGGTCCACCGCGTGCAGCCCGGTGAGCGTGTCCACCAGCGACAGCACGGCCTCCCGGGTGCGCTGGGCGCCGAGCGGGGCCAGCTGGTCCGCGGTGCGGTACGGGGTGCCCTCGACGAACTCCATCACGTAGAACGGAGCCCCGAGCACCTCCTCGTCCTCGCACAGCAGCACCGGCCGCGGCACCGGGACCTCGGTCGGGTGCAGCGCGCTGATCACCCGGTGCTCGCGCCGCATGTCGTGCGCGGTGGCCAGGACATGGCCGAGCGGGGGCCGCCGCACGACCCAGCGCGCGGTGCCGTCCGAGACGGCGTACGTCAGGTTCGACCGGCCGCCCTCGATCAGCCGGCCGGTGAGGGGACCGCGCACCAGACCGGGCCGCTCGCGCTCGAACAGGCCGTGCAGCCGGTCGAGGTCGAGACCGGGCGGGTGGTCGGGGCTCATACGTCGCTCCTACGGACGAGTGAACAGGACGGGACTCATGATGCCGACCGGTCGGTATGTCGTCCAGTGCGCGGTGCGAACGTGACCGGGGACACGCCGGGGGAGCCGCCCGATCCGGAGACGCGGGAGGAACCCCCGTCGCGTCGGCTCCCTCCTCCGCCTTGCAGCCGCACGCACCGGCCCCCGCCCACCCGGGCCGATGAGCACCGTACCGCCCGTTTCCTCCGGCCTGGTCCGCCGGACAGGCTCTAGAGCACCAGCACCGCCGCGCCGACCGCCATCGCCGCCGTGCACAGCACCGCCGCCGCGGCGTGCCGGGGCGCCAGCGCGGCCGGCGGGCGGCGGTCCGCGGCCGACAGGGTGTGGATACGCCGCTGGGCGAGCCGCAGGAAGACCAGCCACAGCGCACAGCACACGGCGCACACCACGAACCCGGTGACCGTCCCGGTGCGCAGCGCCGTCCGCACGGCGAGCACCGCCGCCACGGTCCCCGACAGCGTCGTACGGCGCCACGCGAGGCGCGTCCGCTCCGGCTGGAGCCCGGGATCACGCCCGCCGGCCGCCCCGCCGCTCATCCGACCCGCCCGAGGAGCACCACGGCGACCATCGCGACCGCGACCACCGCGACCACCACGCTCAGCAGCGCCGGGAACCGCGACGCGGGAAGATCCTCGCCCCGCCGCATCGCGCGCTCGCAGCGCACCCAGTGGTCGACGGCGCGCAGCGAGCACAGCACCCCGGCCGCGAGCAGCGCGAGGGCGAGCCCCACCCGCCAGGGGCGCGGCAGGTGCGGCAGGAACTGGTCGACCGCGAAACCGCCGCCGATCAGGGCCAGCGCGGTCCGCAGCCAGGCCAGGAAGGTGCGTTCGTTGGCGAGCGAGAAACGGTAGTCCGGGGTCGTGCCCTCCTGCCGTACCTCCTCGGGCGCGAACCACAGCCGGGCGTTCTTCACGAACTCGATCACGCCCAGGACCCTACCGGGACGCCCACCGGCCTCACCCGGCCGCGTTCACCCGCGTTCCCTCCGGGGCCCGTCCGTGGAACGGAGTGCCGATCCGGGGCGGGCGGGCCGCCGGGGGCCGGGCTCACCCGCCGCCGTCAGCGCGCCGCGCGGTACGCGTGCAGCCGCTCGTACGCCGCCAGCCCGTCCGGCGTCCACTCCCACTCCGGCAGCCGCCGCGCCAGCTCGTCCGGCGTCAGGAAGGCGTGCCAGGCGATCTCCTCCTCCTGCGGACTGACCGGCAGCTCGCAGCGCACCTCGTACACCGCGGACCACCAGCTGCGCCCCGCACCGCCGTCGTAGAGGAACTTGAACAGGAACCCGGGCCGGGGCAGCCCGCTCACCCCGAGCTCCTCCTCCGCCTCGCGCAGGGCGGCGTCGTCGTAGGACTCGCCCGCGCCCACGACCCCGCCGACGAACATGTCGTAGTACGACGGGAAGACCAGCTTCGTCGGGGTGCGGCGGTGGACGAAGATCCGCCCCTCGGCATCCCGCGCCAGGACGAAGGCGCACCGGTGCCGCAGACCGCGCGCGTACGCCTCGCCGCGCGGGGACTGCCCGGTGACCCGGTCGTTCTCGTCGACGATGTCGAGGATCTCGTCAGCAGCACTCATGAGCCCCATCCAAGCAGGCCGGACCTCATGAACGCCGGAACGCCGTGGCGGGGCGGACGTTGCCTGCCGTGGCACTAGTGGGGCTGAAGGTCGCGTTCCGCCCGTGAGGGGGCCGTGCCGCGCGGCATCGCCGGGTGGAGGCCGAGCAGGACGATGCCCGCGACGATCGCCGCCAGGCCCGCCGCCTCCCAGGCCAGGGCGCCGGTGTCGGTGTGCAGCCGGTCGCCGAGGAAACCGACCCCGCAGGCGATCCCGGCCAGCGGCTGGGCCGCGGTCAGCGCGGGCAGCGACATCCGCAGCGGCGCCGTCTCGAACGCGCTCTGCACCAGGACCAGTCCGGTGACGCCGAGCACGAGCACGCCGTAGGGCTGCCAGCCGGTGAACAGTTCGGCGAAGCCGCCCGCCGAGAACCGCTGCCCGCTGACCCGGGTCAGCGCGTCCTGAACGCCGTACAGCAGCCCGGCCGCCACCGCGAGCAGCACCGGGTCCGCGACACTCAGCCGCCACCGTTTCGCCAGCGCCGTGAGCAGCAGCGCGATGCCGATCATGACGCCGATGATCAGCCAGTGCCGCAGCGGACTGCTGACCGCGATCCCGCCGCTCGGCTGCCCGGCCACGATGAACGCGGACACCCCGCCCGCGAGCAGGACGAGGCCCGCCCACCCCTGGTGGCCCAGGGGCTGCCTGCTCTGTCGGCGCGACAGCGTGAGGGCGAACAGCAGATTGGTGGCGAGCAGCGGCTCCACCAGCGAGATCTGTCCCCGGCCCAGGGCGACGGCGCCGAGCACCATGCCGGCCACCATCAGTCCGATGCCCCCGAGCCAGCGCGGTACGTGCATCAGGTCGAGCAGCAGCCGGGGGGAGAGGAAGTCGCTGAGCGGTGCCCGCCGGGCCGCGTCCTGCTGGAGCACGAATCCGAAGCCCAGACAGCAGGCCGCACTCACCGCGAGAACCAGAACCAGAACCGACACGCTGCGTACCTCGATCATCCGTCGGGCCACGGGTCGTAGTGGCCGACTCTAGCGTCCGGGGGCACCGGACACCCGGGGAAGCACCCGGAACCGGGCGGTCGGCCCGGGCCCGCCCCTCCTGGGGGCCGGGGCCGCGGCACGTCCCGGCCTCCGTCGTGTGCCGCCGGGGCCCGCACCGCCATGCCCCGGGACGGGGCCGCGACCTGCGGGCCGCCCCGGGTGCGGCGCGGGCGGCGGGCCGTGCCTCCGCCCATGGAGTGGCAAATTCCGGGGCGGTCACGAGAGTTGACGCGTTTAACTCCTGACCGGACCTTGACGCGAAGTGTTGGCTGAGGTTTTGCTGTGGGTGATCAGTTGACCACGACCCGACGACCAGGGCCTGTCCGGCGGGTCACGTCGAGGGAAACCGACGGGGCCGGTCGACGGCGGTGAGCGACCGCGTACCCGGCACGAACCGCCGGACAGGCACCGGGCTGCGTCGCGTGAGGAAGTCCGCGGTGCCCTCAACCCCGCCCCCGTTAGCTCCTTCAGCGGGACCGCCGGGCCACGGCCGCGCAGCGGCGGCCGAGCCTCTGGCCACAGCCACCGACGACGCGCCACTCGACGACGCGCCACCCGGCACGCCCTCCGCGGACGCGCCCCCCGGGGACGCATCACGCGCGGACGCGCCGCCGCCTTCCGACGCGCCGCCCGACGGTCCGGCACCCGCCGACGCGGCGCCCCCCGGCTCGCCCTTCGACGCCGCCCTCGGTGACGACGAGCTCGTCGCCGCCCGTGCCGCGCTGACCCAGGGGCGCTGGCAGGTCGCCCGGAACCTGCTCGCCCGCACCCGCGACGACTGGGACTCCCGGGGCCACCGGATCACCGTCCTCGCACAGGAACCCCGTGCCGCCGACCGGGCCCGCGAGTGGCTGCTCGCCGAACCCGGCGCGCCCGACGCGTCCGTCCTGCTCGCCCTCGCCCTGGTACGGCGCGCCCTGCGCGGGGACGAGCCGCCCGACGCCGCGCGCGCCGCCTGCGCCGACGGGGCCGCGCTGCTGCCCGCCGACCCCACACCCTGGCTGGGCCTGCTCATGCTGGAACGTGCCCTGGGTGCCGAGAAGGACGTGCTCCGCGCCTTCACCGAGGTGCGCGAGCGCTACGCCGACCACCACCACGCCCACCACCTCATGATCGCCCGTCTCGCGGAGCACGCCGCCGGGGACGGCCCCGCGCCGCTCCACGAGGTGTACGACTTCGCCGAGGGCGCCGCCCTCGCGGCCCCCGCCGACTCCCCGCTGGCCCTGCTCCCGGTCGTCGCGCTCGCCGAGCGCTACCGGGTGCTGGCCGCCGCCGGTTTTGAGCCCGCCGACCCGGCCGCCTCCGTGCACTGGACCGGGTCACGGGCCCGGCAGATCATGAAAGCCGCGTTCGACTGGTGGCTGGAGTGGGACGACGACGACCATCCGCGCCGTCACGTCGACCTCAACTTCCTCGCCCACGCCACCTACTGCGAGGGCCAGAACGCCGAGGCGGCCACCCTCTTCCGGCGCATCGGACCGCACGCCACCCCCGACCCGTGGTGCTACCCCGACCGTGACCCGTACCCCGCGTTCCGCGCCGCGCGCGCCGCCGTCCTGCGACCGCCGCGGTCGACACCCCGCACCGCCCCGTGACTCTGAGAACACCGTGAGAACTGCTTACGGAACCCTGACGGCTTCCCGGGATGCCTGGCCCGTCCGTGACGGCGGGTGCTCGAATGGAAAGGTGAACTCCGAACGATCCGAGGACCGGCGCCTCCCGCCCGCCGAGCCGCCCGCAGGACCGCCCGAGCCGCCCGAGCCGCCCGCCGGACCCGGCCCCGGGGGCCCCGCCGGACCGCCCCCCGAGCCCGGCCGCCCCGTCGGCCGCCGTGTCCTGCTCGGCACCCTGGGACTCGGCGCCGCCGGCGTGCTCGCCGCGCCCGCCCTGCAACGCGCCCTGGAGAGCTTCCTCGGCGCCGTGTCCGGCAAGGACCCCACGGGCCTCACCGGACTGCTCCCGAACGGCGGCGGCTTCCGCTACTACTCCGTCACCGCCTCCGTCCCGCACAAGAGCGCCACGGACTACCGCCTGACCGTCGGCGGTCTGGTCGACAGGCCCGGCACCTACACCCTGGCCGACCTGCGCGCCCTGCCGCAGACCAGGCTGGTCAAGGACGTCCAGTGCGTCACCGGCTGGCGGGTCCCCGGCACACCCTTCGAAGGGGTGCGCCTGTCCCGGCTGCTGGACGCGGCGGGGGTGCGCCCCTCCGCGAAGGCGGTCCGCTTCACCTGCTTCGACGGCGCCTACACCGAGAGCCTCACCCTCGACCAGGCCCGCCGCTCCGACATCCTGGTCGCGCTGCGCATGCAGGACAAGGACATCGGCCACGACCACGGCGGCCCCGTCCGCCTCTACGTCGCCCCCATGTACTTCTACAAGTCCGCCAAGTGGCTCTCCGGCATCACCGTCACCGACGAGGTGAGGCCCGGCTACTGGGAGGAACGCGGCTACGACGTCGACGCCTGGGTCGGCCGTTCGAACGGACGTGGCGATGCCCCTACGAGCTGACTCCCCGATGCCCTCCACCCCGCGGCCCCCGGCGCCCCCGGACACCCGCCTGCGCCGCTTCGGACGTACCCAGAAGTGGGTGCACCGGACCACGGCCGCGCTGATGGGCGTGTGCGTGGCGACGGCGGCGGCCCTCTACATCCCCGAGTTCGCCGTGCTCGTCGGCCGCCGCGAGCTGGTGACCCGGATCCACGAGTGCGCCGGTCTCGCCCTGCCGGTGCCCGTGCTGGCGGGCCTGGCCTCCCGGGCGTTCCGCGCCGACCTGGGCCTCCTCAACCGCTTCGGTCCGCACGACCGGATGTGGCTGCGCGCGGTGCTGGAGCGCGACAAGCGGCACTCGTCGCGTCCGGCGGGCAAGTTCAACGCCGGGCAGAAGATCTACGCCGCCTGGATCTCCGGGGCGACCCTCGTGATGCTCGGCACCGGGCTGATGATGTGGTTCACCCACCTCACCACCCTGATGTGGCGCACCTCGGCGACCTTCGTGCACGACTGGCTCGCGCTCACCGTCGGCGTCGTGCTCGCCGGCCACATCGGCAAGGCCCTGGCCGACCCGGAGGCCCGGCGCGGACTGCGCACGGGGCGGGTGAGCCGGGAGTGGGCCAAGCGGGAACATCCGCTGTGGCGGCCGTAGAGCCTGGCGGCCGTAGGACCACGGACACCGCCCCGGCACGCGGACGGCGCGCGCCCCGTACGAGGCGCGCGCCGTCCGCATGCGGCAGATTCTCCCGAAGACCGCCTAGATCACCAGGGACAGCAGCAGCACAAGGCCCCCGGCGACCACGGAGATCACGCACTCCATCAGCGACCAGGTCTTCAGGTTCTCGCCGACGCTGAGTCCGAAGTACTCCTTCACCAGCCAGAACCCGGCGTCGTTGACATGGCTGAGGAAGAGCGAGCCGGCGCCGATGGCGAGGACCAGCAGAGCCGTGTGCGTGGTGGACATGTCCGCGGCGAGCGGGGCCACCAGGCCCGCCGCGGAGACGGTCGCCACGGTCGCCGAGCCGGTGGCCAGCCGGATCGCCACCGCGATCAGCCAGGCCAGCAGCAGAGCCGGTATCGACCAGTCCTTGGATATGTCGAGGATCATCCGGCCGACGCCGGACTCGATCAGGGTCTCCTTGAAGCCGCCGCCCGCGCCGACGATCAGCATGATGCCCGCGATGGGCGCGAGACCCTTCTCGACGGTCCGGGCGAGCTGTTCCTTGCCGAGCCCGGCGGGGCGGCCGAGGGTGAACATGCCGACGAGCACGGCCGCGAGCAGCGCGATCAGCGGCGAGCCGATGACGTCGAAGATCCGCTGGGTGGTGTTCGCGGGGTCGTCGATCACCAGGTCGACCAGCGCCTTCGCCAGCATCAGGACGACCGGCAGCAGCACGGTGCCCAGCGTGGCGCCGAAGCCCGGACGGTTCTCGAGTTCGTCGGAGGCGCGCGGCGGCAGCATCCGGTCGGGCACCGGCGCGTCCACCCAGCGCGCGGCGAGCTTCGAGAACAGCGGCCCGGCGATGATCACGGTCGGGATCGCGACGAGCACGCCGAGGGCGAGGGTGACGCCCAGATCGGCCTTGACCGCGTCCACGGCGACCAGCGGGCCGGGGTGCGGCGGCACCAGGCCGTGCATCACGGACAGACCGGCGAGGGCCGGGATGCCGATGCGCATCAGGGAGTAGTTGCCGCGCTTGGCGACCATCAGGACCACCGGGACCAGCAGCACGATGCCGACCTCGAAGAACAGCGGCAGCCCGATCAGCGACGCGATCAGGACCATGGCCCACGGCATGGCCCGGCCGCCCGCCTTCGCGATGACCGTGTCGACGATCTCGTCGGCGCCGCCGGAGTCCGCGAGCAGCTTGCCGAGGATCGTGCCGAGGGCGATCAGCACGCCGACGCCGGCGATCGTGGTGCCGAGGCCGGTGGTGAACGCGGTGATCACCTTGTCCAGCGGTGCCCCCGCGAGGGCGCCGAGCGCCAGCGACCCGATGGTCAGCGCGAGAAAGGGGTGGAGCTTGAACCGGGTGATGAGCAGCACGATGACGGCGATGCCCGCCAGCACGGCGATGCCCAGCTGGGCATGACCGGCCGAGGTGATGGGCTCGACCGGATCCGCTGCCAGCAACTCGACGCTGAGTCTGGTCACGGGGGTTCCCTTGCAGTCATGAGGAGCGGGAGGAGGGGAGGTGGGACGAAAGGGGTGATACGGGTGACGCGGGGGGTTACGGGGCCGGGACGGAGCCCGGTCCGGGAGGCGGTCCGGGAAGCTCACCGAGCGCCCGCGCGGCGCGTGCGGCGATCTCCTCGGGACTGCCGGAGACGTCGACGCGGACCCCCGCCTCGTCCGCCTGGAGCGACTGGAGCGTGGCGAACTGGGAGTCGAGCAGCGCCGTCGGCATGAAGTGGCCCCGCCGGTGGGCCATCCGGTCCTCGACGAGCTGCCGGTCGCCGGTGAGATGTACGAAGACGAGCCCGGGAGCCGCCGCGCGCAGCCGGTCGCGGTACGACCGCTTCAGCGCCGAGCAGCTCACCACCCCGCCGAGTCCCGCCCGCCCGTGCGCCCAGCCGCCGATCGCGTCCAGCCAGGGCCGGCGGTCGTCGTCGGTGAGGGGGACGCCGGCCGTCATCCTGTCGATGTTGGCCTGCGGGTGGAAGTCGTCGCCCTCGGCGTACGGAACGCCGAGCCGGGCCGCGAGCAGGGGACCGATGGTGGTCTTCCCGGTGCCCGCGACGCCCATGACCACGACGACATGGGGGGTGTTCATGGCTGCCTCGCTGTCCTCGCCGACGCGTGCCGCCCTTCGGCGGGGCGTTCCTCGGCGTTCACGACACTGAAACCGATTAGGTACGACGAATCAAGAGTCTGTGACAAATAAGTCTGACTTTTTCTGCCGATGATCGGCCCGTGCCCGCGACCGGTGATCCACCCCGTACGCTGAGTGCATGACCACACCGGGCCGGGGTCTGCACGGCCGAGTACTCGACACCCTCGGCCCGGCGATCACGGCGGGTGACTATCCGCCGGGCAGCGTGCTGCGCACCGACGAACTCGCCCAGCACTTCGAGGTGTCCCGCTCGGTGATGCGCGAGGCCGTCCGCGTCCTGGAATCGATGCACCTGGTCGAGTCGCGCCGCCGCGTGGGCGTGACCGTCCGCCCCACCGCCGAGTGGAACGTCTACGACCCGCAGGTCATCCGCTGGCGGCTGGCGGGCCGGGACCGCCCCCGGCAACTGCGCTCGCTGACCGTGCTGCGCTCGGCGATCGAACCGGCGGCCGCGGCCCTCGCGGCCCGCAACGCGACCGCCGAACAGTGCGCCGAGCTCACCGAGTGCGCGCTGGGCATGGTGGCCAACTCACGCGGCCACCGGCTGGAGGGCTATCTGTTCCACGACGTGGCCTTCCACCGGGTCATCCTCAACGCCTCGGGCAACGAGATGTTCGCCCGCCTCGGGGACGTCGTCGCCGAGGTCCTGGCGGGCCGCACCCATCACGAGGTCATGTTCGAGGACCCCGACCCGGCCGCCGTCACCCTCCACGTCCAGCTCGCCGAGGCCGTGCGCGCCCGCGACGCGGCCCGCGCCGAGGAACTCACCCGCGAGATCACCGCGGGCGCGCTCCAGGAACTGGACATCCTGGCGCCCTGACCGCCGGGGAAGGCACCGGGAAGCCGCTCAGGACTCCGGGAACTCCCCGTCCACGTACACCCAGGCCCCGTCCACCCGCTCGAACCGGCTCCGCTCCCGCAGCACACCGCCCCGGTAGGACGCCCGGAAGTCCACGGTCCCGGTGGTGTGGAAGGCCGACCCGCCGCTGCTCCCCAGCACCTCGAGCCCCGTCCACCGCATCCCCGGGTCCGGCTCCAGCCGCTCCGGCCGGGTCCGCGGATGCCAGGTCCGCAGCAGATACCCGGTGTCCCCCTTGACGAACGCGCAGTACCGCGACCGCATCAGCGCCTCGGCCGTCGGAGCGGCGGCCTGCCCGGAGTGGAACCGCCCGCAGCACGACTCGTAGGGCAGGGCGAGCCCACAGGGACAGGAGGAGGCGGCGCGTCGGGTCATGAGGCCATTCTGCCGTGACCGCCGTGACCGCCGTGACCGCCGTGACCGCCGTGACCGCCGTGACCGCCGTGACCGCCGTGACCGCCGGACCGCCGGACCGCCGGAAGCGCACCCGCGGGCACGCGCCCGCACGGCCGGTGTGTCTCAGGCCGACTCCGCCGTCACGTCCCCCGGCACCGGCAGCGGTGGCAGCCGGGTGCCGTGCACCCACGCCGCGAACAGGTCGTCCAGGGGCTCCCCGGCGTAACGCGAGACATGCGCCGCGAAGGCCGCCGTCGTCACCGTGCCGCCCCGGTGCCAGCGGGCCCAGCCCTGGAGCATCCGGAAGAAGGCGTCGTCACCCAGCGCACAGCGGACCGCGTGCAGCGCCAGACCCCCGCGCACGTACAGACGGTCGTCGAACATCGACTTGCGGCCCGGGTCCGCCAGGCTCAGATCCTGGGGGAGGGACGACAGGGAACGGTGCGCGGCGGCCGCGTGCTGCCGGGCGCTGCGCCCGCCGGAGCGCTCCGACCACAGCCACTCCGCGTACTTCGCGAACCCCTCGTTCAGCCAGATGTGCCGCCAGTCCGCGATCGACACGCTGTTGCCGAACCACTGGTGCGCCAGCTCGTGCGCCACCAGCCGCTCCCAGCCCCGGGCCCCGTCCACATGGTTGGCCCCGAACAGCGACAGCCCCTGCGCCTCGACCGGGACGTCGAGCTCCTCGTCGGTCACCACGACCGCGTACTCGTCGAACGGGTACGGCCCGAACAGCTCCTGGAACAGTTCCATCATCGCCGGCTGGCGTGCGAAGTCCGTCGAGAAACGGGGCAGCAGATGCGCCGGGATGTGACCGTGCTGCGGCACCCCGCCGGGACCGGGATCACCGAGCAGGACGGTCTGGTACCTGCCGATCGCCAGACCCACCAGATAACTCGACGTCGGCGCCGCCTGCTCGTACACCCACGTCGTCGTGGACGCCTTCGCCGTCCGCGTCAGCAGCCGCCCGCCCGCCACCACCGCGTACGCCGACGGCGTCGTCACCGAGATCTGGTACGACGCCTTGTCCGCCGGCCGGTCGTTGCACGGGTACCAGGACGGTGCCCCCACCGGCTGGCTCGCCACCAGCGCCCCGTCCTCCAGCTCCTCCCAGCCGACCCCGCCCCACGGACTGCTCACCGGCACCGGATTGCCCGACCAGTGCACCTCCACCGTGAACGCCGCCCCCGCCCGCACCGGCTTCGGCGGCCTGACCCGCAGCCTGCCCCCGCGGTGCGTGTAGTGCGGCTGGCGGCCGTCCACCCGCACCCGCCCGATCCGGAAGTCGGCGAGGTTCAGCTGGAACTCGGTCAGCGCGGAACGTCCCGCTATGGCGTTGATCCGGGCCGTGCCCGACAGCCGGTTCGGCCCGGGGCGGTAGTCCACCGCGAGCTCGTAGCGGTGCACCCGGTAGCGGGCGTCACCGTTGGCCGGGAAGTACGGGTCCGGCCCCGCCGGCTGCTGAACGGTCACTGCTGTGTCTGCTCCCTGCCCCGTGCTCGTGTCGCCTGCCGCTCCACCGCCCTCCGGTACCGAGTGTCCCGCGCTCAGCGACGCCATGCCTCGATCGGGTTGCCCAGCCAGCGGGTGTCGTCGGGGACGGATTCCGCCGCCATGACGAGCGACGCGGGACCCAGGGTCGTACGGGCCCCGACGGTGCTGCCGGGCAGGACGATCCCACCAGGGCCCAGCGTGGCGCCCTCGCGGAGGACCACATTATCCGTCCGCAAGATCCGGTCGTGGAAGAGATGAGTCTGCAGGACGCAACCCCGGTTCACGGTGACGCCGTCCTCCAGCGTCACCAGATCCGGCTCGGGCAGCCAGTAGCTCTCCACCCACGCCCCCCGGCCGACCCGCGCACCCAGCGCCCGCAGCCACACCGCCATCACCGGCGTCCCCGGCACCGAACCCGCCAGCCACGGCACCGCCAGCACCTCCACGAACGTGTCCGCCAGCTCGTCCCGCCACACGAAACCGCTCCACAGCGGATGCTCACCCCTGCGGTGCCGGCCCACCAGCAGCCACTTCGCCGCCACCGACACCGCGCACGCCGCCAGCCCGGCCGCCAGCAGCACGACACCCGACAGCAGCGGCGCCCACACCCCGAGCGCCGCCAGCGCGCACAGCGCCGCCACCGTCAGACCCGCCAGCGCCGCCGAACACAGCACCGGCACGATCCGGCAGGCCTCCACCAGACCCCGCGCCCACAGCAGCCGCGCCGGAGGCTCGTACGTCCGGCTCTGATCACCCCCGGCCGCACTGCGCGGCAGCTTCACCGGCGGCAGCCCCAGATACGACGTGCCCTTCTTCGCCTTCTTCGGCGTCGCCGACAGCACCCCCACCAGACCGCCGTCCGGCACCGACCGGCCCGGCGCCGTCATCCCCGAGTTCCCCAGGAACGCCCGCCGCCCGATCTCCGCACGTCCGATCCGCACCCAGCCGCCGCCCAGCTCGTACGGCGCCGTCAGCGTGTCGTCGGCCAGGAACGCGCCGTCCCCGACCGTCGTCAGGCTCGGCAGCGCCAGCACCGTCGACACCTCCGCGCGCCGCCCGACCCGCATCCCCAGCAGCCGCAGCCACACCGGCGTGGCCAGGCCCGCGTACAGCGGGAACAACGTCTCCCGGGCCCGGTCCATCAGCTGCGTCACCGTCCACGCCTGCCAGCCGACCCGGCTGTGCGTCGCGTGCGTGCCCACCCGCAGCCCCACACTCAGCAGCCGCACCCCGGCCACCGTCAGCAGCGCGTACACCGCCCCGAACACCAGCGTCGCCGGCACCAGCGCGTACACCGCACCCCGCAACGCCTCGCCGAGCCCGCTCCCGGGCCGCACGAACAGCGCCGTCACCGCCAGCGCGGCCACGGCCGCGAGCACCGTGAGACCACCCAGCGCCACACTCGTCAGCCCGTACATCACCCGCCAGTACGTGCCCCGGCGCGGCCGCTCCTTGGGCCAGTTCCGCTTCGCCCGGCCCAGCTTCACCGCGGGCGCGCCCGCCCAGCGCTGCCCCGTCGGGACCTGCCCCGTCACCGCGGAACCCGGCGCCACCTCGGCCCGCTTGCCCACCCGGGCCCCCGGGAACAGCATGCTGCGCGTCCCGACCACCGCGTGGGCGCCCACCTTCACCGCACCGATCTCCAGCCGGTCGCCGTCCAGCCACCAGCCCGAGAGATCCACCTCCGACTCCACCGCCGCGCCCCGGCCCAGTTTGAGCATCCCCGTCACCGGCGGCAGCGAATGCAGATCCACCTCAGGACCCACCTTCGCGCCCAGCGCCCGCGCGTACCGCTCCAGCCACGCACCGGTCAGCGCCGTGGCCCCGCTGAACTCGGCCAGCCGCTCCGCCGCCCACAGCCGCAGATGCACCGGCCCGCCACGCGGATACCGCCCCGGCCGCACCCCGCGCAGCAGCAGCCGCGCCCCGCCCGCCGCCAGAGCCAGCCGCCCCGGCGGACTGAAGAACACCACCCCGCCCACCGCGAGCAGCCACCACGGCGCGGACGGCAGCCAGCCGTAGCCGGGCAGCAGATTCCCCGCCGCCGCCAGCACCACCGTCCACCGCAGCCCCAGCAGCGTGAACAGCGGCAGCAGAAGCAGCGACTGCACCGCCTGCGCACGCCGCGGCACCGGCGCGACCGTCCGGGTCCCGCCGTCGCCCTGAGCCGACTCCTCCAGCCGCCGCGCCAGCTTGCGCAGCACCGGAGCCTGGTAGACGTCCAGCACCGCCGCACCCGGATACCGGGCCCGCAGCCGCGACGTCAGCTGCGCCGCCGCCAGACTCCCGCCGCCGATCGCGAAGAAGTCGTCGGACGCCGAACCCACCGGAACGCCCAGTACCTCGCCCCACTGCTCGGCCAGCCACGCCTCGGTCCCGTACAGCTGCTCGACCGGACCGGCCGTCTCCAGGCCCTCCAGCGGCCACGGCAGCGCCGCCCGGTCCACCTTCCCCGACGTACGCGTCGGCAGCTCCGCCACCGGCGCCAGCAGCGGCACCAGCGCCGCCGGCAGCGCGGCCCGCAGCCGCTCCACGGCCGCCGCCCGGTCCCAGCCGTCCTGCGTGACCACGTACCCGACGAGCAGCTGGTTGCCGCCGCGCGCCGTACGCACCGCGGCCGCCGCGCCCGCCACCCCCTCCAGCGCCTGGAGCGCCGCGTCCACCTCGCCCAGCTCGATCCGCCGGCCGCCCAGCTTGATCTGCTCGTCGGCCCGCCCGAGGAACACCAGCCCCTCCGGATCGGCCTTCACCAGGTCACCGCTGCGGTACGCCCGCTCCCAGCCCAGCGACTCCAGGGGCGCGTACTTCTCCGCGTCCTTCGCCGCGTCCAGATACCGGGCGAGCCCCACGCCGCCGATCACCAGCTGGCCGCTGCCGCCCATCGGCACCGGCTCCCCGGCCTCGTCCACCACGGCCAGCTCCCAGCCGTTCAGCGGCAGCCCGATCCGCACCGGCTCCGCACCGGTCAGCAGCGCCGCACAGGCCACGACGGTCGCCTCCGTCGGCCCGTACGTGTTCCACACCTCGCGTCCCTCGGTCACCAGACGCCGCGCCAGCTCCGGCGGGCACGCCTCACCGCCGAAGATCAGCAGCCGCACCTCGTCGAGGGCCTCCGGCTCCCACAGCGCCGCCAGCGTCGGCACCGTGGACACCACGGTGATCTCCTGCTCGACCAGCCACGGCCCCAGATCGGCCCCGCTGCGCACCCGGCTGCGCGGCACCGGCACCAGACAGGCGCCGTAGCGCCAGGCCAGCCACATCTCCTCGCAGGAGGCGTCGAAGGCCACCGACAGGCCCGCCATCACCCGGTCGCCGGGCCCGATCGGATCGTCGGTGAGGAACAGCGCGGCCTCCGCGTCCACGAACGCGGCGGCGCTGCGATGACTGACGGCGACACCCTTGGGCTTCCCGGTGGACCCGGAGGTGAAGATGATCCACGCGTCGTGCCCGGCACCGGGCCGCCCGGCTGGCGCCCCGGACCCCTCGCCGTACGCGGTGACGGTGTGCCCGGCCCCCACGACGGCCCGCACCTCCGCCTCCCCGAACACCAGCTCCGCCCGCTCGTCCGGGTCCTCGGCGTCGACCGGCACATAGGCCGCGCCCGCGGCCAGTACGGCCAGGACCGCCACGTACAGATCGGTGGTCCCGGACGGGACCCGCACCCCCACCCGGTCGCCGAGCCCCACCCCCGCACCGGCGAGCGCGCGCCGCAGCCGCTCCACCTCGGCGGCCAGCGCACGGTAGGTGAGCCGCGTCGTGCCGTCGTCGAGCGCGAGCTCCTCGGGGTGGGACCGCACGGTCGCGTCGAACACGTCGACGAGCGTGCGGGGGGAGCCGGCGGGCCCCGCGGAGAAGCGCGCGGTGCTGCCGAACTGCGTGCGGATCTCATCGTCGAGCAGGCCGAGAGCGCTGCTCTCGCTGATGGCTGCCATCGGGTCCTCACGTCTCGTTCCCGGTGAGCCCGGGGTGCCGGTGGGTCCTCAGGTCTGCCTGGGGTTGCCGCATCCGGCTGTGACAAGCCGGATATTTTAGTACGAAGCTATGCGCGTCCCCAAGGCCCGGCCACCTGGGGCACCCGTCCGAGCACCCAAAGTGACCTTACGCCGACCCGCTGACCTGCGACTTGGGCGATCCGACGAGAGATGTCCCACATCGGCGGGAGGTGGCGCGGTGCAGACGGACAAAGGGGCCGCAGCCCCAGGCCGGGAACCCTCGCCGATCCCCTCGCCCGACCGGCCGCCGGACCGACGCGGTCGAAGGCTCATGCTGGTTCCACTGCTCATCGGCGGATACCTGAGCTCGACCCTGCTCATGGCCGCGACCGGCAGGGCGGCCGGGGCCCGCCGCCCGGACCCGGACCTGGCCGCCGACGGCGCCCGGACACCCTCCGGGCCTGCTGTGACGGCACGGCGCCAAGAAGCCGCGTTACTCGATCAGCCCTGAGGAAGAGGGCGGCCTCGCCACCGTCCCGCCCGCGTAGGCCCATGCGCCCGCCGGAACGTCAGGCTGAAGTTCAGCTCAGCCCAGCCCCGCCCTCGCCGGCGGCGTTTCGCCCGGCCGACGACCGGCGAGCCGTCTAGTCTCGGCCTGTGGGACAGCCCGACCAGCGCGCCGAAGGCGCGGGACCGTTCACCACCCGGCTCACCTGGCACCCGCCCGGCGGCGGCACTGCCACCTGGGAATCCCGGCCCGCCCGGCGCCGCGGACTCATCGCCGTCCACCCGCCCGGCGCGGCCGCCCCCCATCACGCCAGCGCCGACGACACCGCCCTCGCTCGGCTGCGCAGGCTCAACGCGATCGCCGCCACTGCCTTCGTCATCGGCGGGGCGCTCTTCGCGGCCGGCGCCGCCGTCGCCCAGTTCGGCTCCGGCGACGCCACCACCTGCGCCTCGATCTACTTCGCCGGTGGCCTGTTCTTCAACACCGGCGGATACGTCTCCCTGCTCCAGGTCGTCAACGCCCCGCGCCACGTGCCCGGGGGTGAAGGCGCCCTGGTCACCCGACGGTGGCGGTGGTGGAGCTACGAACCGACGCGGGTCGACTGGCTGAGCGCCTTCGTGTTGTTCGCCGGCACCCTGGTGTTCGCCGTCGACCTGCTCGACTCCTTCCTGCAAGGCCTGACCGTCCAGCAGATCAACCGGCTGATCTGGGCTCCCGACGTGATCGGCTGCGTCCTCTTCCTGCTCTCCGGTCACCTCGCGATCGTCGAGATCTGCCACGGTCGGCCTCGCCTGCTGCCGCACGACCTCGGTTGGTGGATCACCGCCGTGAACCAGCTCGGCTCCGCCCTCTTCATGGTCTCCGCCCTTGCCGCCTACACCCGCCCCGCCACCGGCAGCCTGATCAACGCCGACATCGCCAACTGGGGCACCCTCACCGGCGCCCTCTGCTTCTCCTGCGGTGGAATCCTCCAGCACTACGAACGTCCTGATCCGGACAGCGGCCAGGGGGCAGCCAACCCGACGGCCGACCGCACTCGGTGAGCCTGCTGCTGCGGGTCCGCGGCACAGGCACCACCCGGTATGCGCGCCCGACCCTGCCGCGGTGCCCGGCCGGGTCGGCACACCGAAAACGCTTCTGACCGGGCCGCCGGAGGCGCTCAAGGAGATACTCGCCGGAGTCCGACTGGAATATCGGGAGTTGATCGAGCGTCTGGTTGCCCCTGGTGTGTCAGAGCTGACCTGACCGGGGGACGGGCGGATCGCCGACCTCTGCCGGGACATGCTCCAGGAACAGAACGGCTTCCGGGTGCTCGAGCGCAAGGCCGTGCCCCCGGAGAGCCCGGTCACGACACCGTCACCACGCCGCAGCGTCGGTGAGCTCTGCCCATACGGTTTTGCCGGGCCCCGCAGAGCGAGGGCAGGTGCCCCAACGGGTCGCCAACCGGTCCACGAGCAACAGCCCCCGGCCGGACTCCGCGTCGCCGGGCACCTCAGGAACGGACTGGGGCGGCACCCGCTCGGTGAGGGTGTCCGTCACCTCGATCCGGAGGATGCCGGAGGTTGCCGTCAGCCGGAGACGGAAATCCCGGCCGGGGACCTGGCCGTGCTGCACGGCGTTGGCGGCGAGTTCGGCTGCGATGAGGGTCAGGCTCTCGTTGACGGGGGACTCGTACCCGTACCCCCACTCGTCGAGCCGATGCGAGACGAGACGGCGTGCGAGACGCGCACCCCGCGGTGTGGAGGTGAACCGCAGGGCGAACTCGTGCTGGACGGGTGGCGGTTGAGAGGCCCGCACGACGGTGGTGTCCGAGGATTCCATGAAGGTGAGCCTGAAGGAGTTCACATGGCGCTGACCAGCGGAAACGCCTGTACTGGGGTCGTCTGTACAGTCCGTCGACGCCGACGTACAGGCGGGGGGTGAGTACTCGTACGGGGGAACTCGCGAACATTCAGACCTGGCGGTGCGGTGGCCGCACGTAGCGTGCCTCAACGGGCTGTGCGCGCGACCTCACCGCGTACGGCCGCGTACCAGGGCCGTGTTCGGACGGGTTTGCCGGAGGTGGTGGGCGTGGCGGAGCAGGACGACGGTGTGAGCTTCCTGCGGTGTTTCGGGCAGCAGCTGAAGCTCTTCCGGGAGAGGGCCGGACTGACCCGGGCCGAGCTGGGCTCCCGGCTCGGTTACGGGGAGGACCAGATCACGTCGGTCGAGCTGGGCCGACGCATTCCCAAGCCCGAGATGATCGACAGGGCGGACGACGTGGTCGACGCGGGTGGCGTCCTGCGGGCGATGAAGCACGAGGTGGCGCGGGCGCGTTATCCGGCCTTCTTCAGGGATGCGGCGCGGTTGGAGGCCGAGGCGGTCGAGCTCCAGGCATACGACACTCATGTGGTGAACGGCCTGCTGCAGACCGAGGAATACACGCGAGCGCTGCTGACCATGCGCCGCCCGCTCCTGAACGAGGAGACGATCGAGCAGCGGGTTGCGGCTCGTCTGGCTCGTCAGGACATCTTCAACAATTGGCCTGCACCCCTCTTCAGCTTCGTCATGGAGGAGTCCGTACTGCTGCGGCGGCTCGGCGGAACCTTGGTGCTGCGGGTGCAGTTGGAGCAGATCCTCCGTATCGGTCGGAAACGGAACGTCGAGGTGCAGGTGATGCCACTCGACCGGGAGGACAACGCTGGTGTGGACGGTGGGTTCACGCTGTTCACCCGCAAGGGAGGCGAGCCGATCGGCTACACAGAGGCGCAGGGACGTAGCACACTGATGGCCGATCGCGAGGAAGTCCGCGCGCTCGCCGCCCGTTATGGGATTATCCGTGCGCAAGCCCTCACCCCGTGTGAGTCATTGGCCTACATCGAAAAGTCGCTGGGGGAGCTATGAATACCCGAGGGATCGCCGCCGCCCACGATCTGCGATGGCTCAGGAGTAGTTACAGCGGAGCGGAGGGTGGCCAGTGCGTTGAAGTGGCGGCGTCGCGAGCGGCTGTCCACGTCCGGGATTCGAAAACGGTCATCGGCCCCGCGCTCACCATGGACCGCACCGCGTGGGCGGCTTTCCTCGGCTTCGCTGCGCACCACGACAGCGAGTCCTGACTGGGCTCTCACTCCCTTGCGCAGCACCGCACCCGGCGGCTCCTGCCTGACTGCCGCAGGCGCCCGGCTTCCGCAGATGGACACCGGGCGCCAGCGGCTGTGCGGCGTGACGACTCGGCGGCCGGACAGTCTCGCTCGCGTACGGCGGGCCGACCGAGGTGTCCTACCACCGCCACCGGCCACCAGTGCCCCTTCGGGGACCGGTGAGTCCCATGGGGCTCAGGACCGGTGACCGTACCCAGCACGAACGCGACCTGCAGCGGGAGCGCTCGCTGCTGTTCGTCGCGGCCACCAGAGCCCGTGAACAGCTCTCCATCACCTGGGCCGGACCGCGCAGTCCGTTCCTGGAAGGCAACCACTGACCTGCGGTGACCCGGCACGGCACAGCCGCGTTAAAGTCGCCACGGAGCCGGCCGCCGTCCGGCTCCCACCTCGAAACGGGATCCGGGCGGACGAGACATGTACCTGAAGAACCTTCGCCTACGGAACATCAGATCGTTCCACGGTGCACGCAACATCGACCTGGACCTCACCAGGCCCGACGGCTCGTACGCCGGCTGGACGGTCCTGGCGGGCCGCAACGGCTCGGGCAAGACGACCCTGCTGCGCGCCCTCGCCCTGACGATCAGCGGTCCCGCCGTGGCCCGCAGTCTCGTCCCCGGGTTCGACACGTGGGTCTCGCGGGACGAGGCGGTGGCGAAGGCAGAGGTGTGCCTGGTCCACGACCCGGAGCAGGACCAGTTCACCTCGGGGCGGCGTCCGGTCCGGCCCATCTGGGCGGGGCTGCGCTGGACCGCGGCGGAACAGACGTCTCTCTCCGGCAAGCCGGGGGCCAGCAGGGCCGGGCAGCCGGCGCTGAACGCCATCGGCTACCAGAAGGAGCGTCCCGTCGCCCAGCGCGGCCCGTGGGCGGACAACCCGGTGGGCTGGTTCTGCGCCGGGTACGGTCCCTTCCGCAGGCTCGCCGGGGGGTCGAGCGACATCCAGCGGCTGATGTCCGGCGCGGGCGCCGTCGCCCGGCTGACAAGCCTCTTTCACGAGGACGCCTCGCTGGCGGAAGGCGTGAGCTGGCTCATCGAGCAGCACCTGCGCGCCTTCGAGAACCGCGACGGCGCCCGGGACCTCAAGGCGGCGGCCCTGGCCATCCTGGGCGACGAACTGCTGCCGGACGACTACCGGATCGACAACGTCGACTCCGAGGGCCTCTGGGTCGTCAACCGGAACCATCGCTTCCCGCTGCGGGAGATGAGCGACGGCTACCGCACGGTGGCGGCCCTGGTCGTGGACATCCTCAAACAGATCCACGACGCCTACGGTGAACTTGTCCTGGACACGGCGGACGGTCCCCCGAAGGTGCCGAGCGCCGGCATCGTGATCATCGACGAGATCGACGCCCACCTCCATGTGTCCTGGCAGAAACGCATCGGCGGCTGGCTGAAGGCGCACTTCCCGAACATCCAGTTCATCGTCACCACGCACAGCCCCTACATCTGCCAGGCGGCGGACCCCGGCGGCCTGATCCGGCTGCCGGGCCCGGACGAGGAGAGTCCCGTGGAGGTCGTGCCCCAGCACCTCTACGACCGGGTCGTCTTCGGCAGCGGCGACGACGCCGTGCTCTCCGACCTGTTCGGGCTCGACACCCCCTACTCGGACCGGGCCGAAGAGAAACGGGAGGAGCTCGTCGCCCTGGAGCTGGACGTCGTACGAGGCCGGGCCAGCGAGGAAGAGAAAGCCCAGTACCGGCATCTGAAACGTCAGCTCGCCAGCTCCCCGGCCGCCCGCGTCGACGAGATCGCGGCCCGGCTCCACTCCCGTCGCCCACGGCGCGATTCATGATCCGAGTGACGAGGGTGCCCCTCCCGCAGACAACGCTCACTTCCATGGCTGACTACACCGGCGACATCGGCCAGGCCACCGTACCCAAGCAGCGAGCCAAGCAGTTATGGAAGCACACGACCGTCCGGAGGCATGTGCACCCGGTGCTGAGAGGCGCCCTCGCGGAGATGGCGCCGGGGCTGGAACGCTGCATGTACTGCGGGGACAATCAGGGCACGGACATCGACCACTTCGAGCCTGTCCACGTCAATCCCTTACGGACCTTCGACTGGAGCAACCACCTGCTGGCGTGCTCCCTGTGTAACAGCCATCTGAAACGCGACCTTTTCCCGCTCGCCGACGACGGCACACCGCTCCTCATCGACCCGAGCAGCGAGGACCCCACTGCTCATCTGCACCTCTCACTCGCCGTGGGGAAGTACATCAAGCTCACGGACAGGGGCGATGCGACGATCAAGGTCTTCCGCCTCAACCGGGAGATCCTCGCTCGTGGACGGCGCAATGCCTATCGGATCACCCCGCTCCTCCTGGAGGACTGGCGCGCTGCCGTCGAGAAAGGCGACGAAGAGGACGCGGCGGCCTGCGCGGCCACCATCTGGGAGCAGCCGACCGCCGATGTCGTCCATGCCATGTTCCACCAGGCGGTCGCTCCGGGAGCGGAGGTCATCTTCGCCGATGACCATGAGACGCTTGCACTGCTACGTGATCCGCTGATCCGTACTGCGTTGCTGAGTGCGGATTGAGGCAAGGGGCTCCGGAGTCTCTGTCCTGGTCCGACGGCAGCTTGCCCATGGGCCAGGATCCAGAGTCACCAATGTGGCGTGAAGCCGGTCATACGACGCAAAAAATCCCCCGCCATCGCCGTGCGATGACGGGGGACCCGTCTGGTGTCCGAGGGGGGACTTGAACCCCCACGCCCGATAAAGGGCACTAGCACCTCAAGCTAGCGCGTCTGCCATTCCGCCACCCGGACAGGGTGTGCGCCGCGCGAAAGCTCCCCGCGGCGACGAAGGAAACATTACCAGGCTTTCCGGGGTGACCGATCACCCCGGTCACGGCCCCGGCCCCGTCCCGGGCCGCTTGTGAACGGCGTGTGACGTGCCGGGGCCGCTCTTGGGATGTGCCGGGTGGGGGAGGGAGGATGAGGACACCCACCAGCACCGACAGCGCGGAGGAAACGGCGTGAGCGACACGGACACGACCAGGGGCGTCACGGGTGAGGACGAGGTCGTGGACCTCTGCCGCGAGCTGATCCGCATCGACACCAGCAACTACGGCGACCACTCGGGGCCGGGCGAGCGCAAGGCGGCCGAGTACGTGGCCGAGAAGCTCGCCGAGGTGGGGCTCGAGCCCAAGATCTTCGAGTCGCACCCGGGCCGCGCCTCCACCGTGGCCCGTATCGAGGGCGAGGACCCCTCGCGGCCCGCCCTGCTCATCCACGGGCACACCGACGTCGTGCCCGCCAACGCCGCCGACTGGAGCCGTGACCCGTTCTCCGGCGAGGTGGCCGACGGGTGCGTGTGGGGGCGGGGCGCCGTCGACATGAAGGACATGGACGCCATGACCCTCGCGGTCGTGCGCGACCGGCTGCGCAGCGGGCGCAGGCCGCCCCGTGACATCGTCCTCGCCTTCCTCGCCGACGAGGAGTCCGGCGGCACCTACGGCGCCCACCACCTCGTCGACCACCACCCGGACCTGTTCGAGGGCGTCACCGAGGCGATCAGCGAGGTCGGCGGATTCTCCTTCACGGTCAGCGAGCAGCGCCGGCTGTACCTCATCCAGACCGCCGAGAAGGGCATGCGCTGGATGAAGCTGAAGGTGGCGGGCACCGCGGGGCACGGCTCGATGATCCACCGCGACAACGCGATCACCGAGCTGTCCGAGGCCGTGGCCCGCCTCGGCCGGCACCGCTTCCCGGTCCGGGTGACCAAGACCACCCGGGCCTTCCTCGACGAACTCGGCGACGCCCTCGGCCTGGAACTCGACCCCGAGGACATGGACGCGGTCATCGCCCGGCTCGGCGGCATCGCCAAGCTCATCGGCGCGAGCCTCAGCAACACCGCCAACCCCACGCAGCTGAACGCCGGTTACAAGGTCAACGTCATCCCCGGCGAGGCCACCGCGCACGTCGACGGACGCTTCCTGCCCGGCCACGAGGAGGAGTTCCTCGCCGAACTCGACGCCGTCCTCGGCCCGAAGGTGGTCCGCGAGGACGTGCACGCCGAGCGGGCCGTCGAGACGTCCTTCGACGGCGCCCTCGTCGACGCCATGCGCTCCGCGCTGTACGCCGAGGACCCGGTCGCCAAGGCCATCCCCTTCCTGCTCTCGGCCGGCACCGACGCCAAGTCCTTCGACGACCTCGGCATCCGGAGCTTCGGCTTCGTCCCGCTGCGGCTCCCGCCGGAGCTCGACTTCGCCGGGATGTTCCACGGTGTGGACGAGCGGGTCCCGGTGGACGGACTGAAGTTCGGGGTGCGCGTGCTTGACCGGTTCCTCGACGCCGCCTGAGCCGGACGGTGTGTCGAAAGGCGTGTCGAAAGGGGCGCCACCTTTCGGTTTTCCGGCACCTCGGCTTTCCCGGGAATCGTCCACGCGTGCGGAATGCACTGGGACGGGTGAATGCGAAGATAAGCTGGTAACTCCATTACTCCCTCCTCGTTACAGGTGATGCGATCCGTGTTCGGTGATCGCATGGTCAACTAGTGTCCTGAGTCGGAAGTTTGCGGGCGGTTGTAGGGTGGGGTGATGCCGGGTCCGAAGCCGTTGCTGCTCGAGTTGTCCGATCACGAACGCA
>NZ_JBEYWE010000022.1:107101-127172 GCF_040644295.1 Streptomyces sp. NPDC047000 | reverse complement strand
GGCCGCGCCGAGCGCGTGCAGCGGGGCGTCCCGGTAGAGGGCGAGTGCCTCCTCGGGCGTGATCCGGCCGCCCTCGGCGGCACGGTCGAGCACGGACTGGAGGTCGGCCTTCTCGGTCACCGGGCGTCCCTTTCGTCAAGGGTTGTGGACGGACCCGGCCAGCCTACGCCAGCGCTCTCCGTACGCCGGATACGGCCCGGGGCGTCCTGGGGCCGCCCGGCGTACGGCTCAGCCCAGCCGCGCCAGACGCGCCACGGGCCTGCCCGAACCCGAGCTGTCGGACTCGTACTTGAGCCCGTCGCGAAGCGGGGTGAGTTCCACGGTGCTGGAGGCCGTGTCGCAGGTGCCCGGGTTGCCGGCGGCACCCTTCGCCCGCGCGACGAGCCGTCCCTCCGTCGCCTTCTCCAGGGTGAGGACGTCGACGCAGACGCTGGTGCCGAGGGGGTCGGTGTTGCGGACCCTGCCCAGCTCCGCACCGACCCGGGCCTGGTGCAGCGTGACCCGGAAGGTGCCCATGGGGACGGTCCCCCCGAGCCCGCTGCCCTGCCCCTCCCAGACGCCGAGGTAGCGAGCGGGCACGGCGCCGGTCCCGGTCCCGCTGCCGCTGTCACCGCCGGTGGCGCTGGAGCGGGGGGTGGGTTCGCCGGTGGCGCTGGAGCCGGAGGTGGGTCGGCCGGTGCCGGTCACCGAGGGGGACGCGGCGGGCGACCCGCCGGGTGACGCGGAGGCGGCGCCGCTGCTCGCCGAGTCGTTCCTCCCGCCGTCCGGCAGCATCCGGAGCACGAGGACCGTCCCCACGGTCACCGCCGCGAGCGCCCCGGCGACGGCGAGCGCCACGGTGCAGCTGACCCGCCGGCCCCGCCCGCCGGTCCCGGGTACGGAGGCCGCGGCGAGGGAGACGGACACCTTGCCGGGCCGCTCACCCCGCGCGGGCGGCACGGTGGCGTCGTACGGCGGCGCGTCCTGCGGCGGTACGACGGCGTGGGCGCCGGAGGGGACGGCCCCAAACGCGCCCGGAGCCGGGGCGCCCGGAACCGGAACACCCGGGACGGAGACGTCCGGGGCCGAGGCCGGGGCCGGCAGGACGACCGGCATCACCGGCGCGGGCCCGAACACCCCCGCGGCCCCCTGCGCCCCGCTCACCGCGCCCTGCTGCTCCCCGCCCCCGGGAACCCGCTCCTCCGCCCCCACCGAAGCCCGCGTGAACCCCACCGGCCCCGACCCCGCACCCGTACCGGAACCGGAACCGGAACCCGCAGGCTCACCCGCACCCGGCACCGGAACCGGCACCGAAGCCCCCGCCCCCGCTCCCCCGTCCGCCTCCAGGTTCAGCAGCCGCACCGCGCCCCGGCTGACCTGCTCCACCAGCGCCCCCGGCAGCCACCCGCCCGCCACCAGCCGGGCCGCCCCGCCGGGCGCGAGCCGCCGGGCCACCTCGCCCGGGGCGGGCCGCGCGCCGGGATCCTTGGCCAGGCAGGCCGCCGCCACCTCCCGGAGTTCTCCGCCGAGGGCGCCGAGCACGGGTTCCTCGTGCACGACCTTGTAGAGCAGGGAGGCGGAGGAGTCGCCGGGGAAGGGCGGCTCGCCGGTGGCGGCGTGGACGAGGACCGCGCCGAGCGAGAAGACGTCGGCGGCGCCGAAGACGCCCTTGCCGAGGATCTGCTCGGGCGCCATGTAGCCGGGTGAGCCGATGGAGACGCCGGAGGAGGTGAGGGAGGCGGTGCCTTCCATGGCGCGGGCGATGCCGAAGTCGATGAGGAGGGGGCCGTCGAGGGTGAGGAGCACGTTGGAGGGCTTGACGTCGCGGTGGACGAGCCCGAGGTCGTGCACGGCGGCGAGGGCTTCCGCGAGACCGGCGCCGAGGGCCCGTACGGTGGCCGGGGGCAGCGGTCCGCCGTCGGAGACGGCCTGGGCGAGGGAGGGTCCGGCGGCGTAGGCGGTGGCGACCCAGGGCACCGCGGCCTCCGGGTCGGCGTCGAGGACGGGCGCGGTCCAGGCGCCGCCGACCCGCCGCGCGGCCTCGACCTCTCTGCGGAAGCGGGCGCGGAACTCCTCGTCGAGGGCGAAGTGCGGGTGCACGATCTTCACGGCGACCGTACGGCCGCCCGCGCTGCGGCCCAGGTAGACGCGGCCCATCCCGCCCGCGCCGAGCCGGCCGAGCAGCCGGTAGGGCCCCACGACGGCGGGTTCGTCCGCTCCCAGCGGCTGCATGGCGCCCACTCCCCCTCGCCCGGTGCGCCCGGATCACCGGGCGCAGGTCTGAGACGCAGGTTACGGCTGGAGCAGTTCCACCTCTACGTCGGCGGGGAAACCGGTCGTCGGGCCGACGCGGCGGGCGAACTCGGCGACGGCCGCGAGCTGCGGGGCGCCGAAGCTGAAGTCGAGGGTGGTGAAGTAGCGCTCCAGGACCTCCTCGTCGAAGGCCTCCCAGCGGGCGGCCTGCTCGGCGACCTTGCCGACCTCTTCCAGGGAGAGGTCGCGGGAGGAGAGGAAGGCCTCGTGCACCCGGCGGGTGATGGCGGGCTCGCGCTCCAGGTAGTCGCGCCGGGCGGCCCAGACCGCGAAGACGAAGGGCAGCCCGGTCCATTCCTTCCAGAGCGCGCCGAGGTCGTGGACGGTGAGGCCGTAGCGGGGCCCGTCGAGGAGGTTGGCGCGCAGGGCGGCGTCGCCGATGAGTACGGCGGCGTCGGCCTCCTGCATCATCACGCTGAGGTCGGGCGGGCAGGTGTAGTAGTCGGGCCGTACGCCGTAGCGCTCGGCCAGCAGGAGCTGGGCGAGGCGGACGGAGGTGCGGGAGGTCGAGCCGAGGGCGACGCGGGCGCCGTCGAGCTGCTCCAGGGGGACCTGGGAGACGATCACGCAGGACATCACCGGGCCGTCGCAGCCGACGGCGATGTCGGGGAACGCGACGAGGTCGCCGGCGTGCTTGAGGAACTCGACGAGGGTGATCGGACCGATGTCCAGGTCGCCGCGCACCAGCCGCTCGCTGAGCTTCTCCGGGGTGTCCTTGGTGAGGTCGAAGTCGAGGAGGGTGCCGGTTCTCGCGAGCCCCCAGTACAAGGGCAGGCAGTTCAGGAACTGGATGTGACCTACACGGGGCCGGGTGCGAGGAATGTCCACATCGCGAGACTAGCCCCTGCGGGGTACGGTGCTGTCGCCGGGCCCGGACGGCTCCGGCCGCCCGCTCCGGCGGGCCGGATCGCCCCCTCCGGAGGGCCCGGTCGTCATCCCCGTGGGCCGCGGTTCAAACGTCCGGGTGACGTGATCTTGACCCCTATTGCTTTTCCCTGCCTGCGTGCTACGCTCGCAGCAAGTTGCAGTTTGGTTTCCCTTGCAGTACAGAGCCTGCGGAGCATGTGACCGCGGGCTCTCGTCGTTTTCAGACAATTGCTTAGTGCGGCACTCGCTCACACTTGCAGGTTCTGGAGCAGGGCAACCCTTTGTGAGCCCAGGGAGGGCTTATGGCTACCGGAACCGTTAAGTGGTTCAACGCCGAAAAGGGCTTTGGCTTCATCGCCCAGGAGGGCGGCGGCCCCGACGTCTTCGTGCACTACTCCGCGATCAACGCCTCCGGCTTCCGCTCCCTTGAGGAGAACCAGCAGGTGAGCTTTGACGTGACGCAGGGCCCGAAGGGTCCGCAGGCGGAGAACGTCACCCCCGTCTGACAGCGGCATAAGCCGTCATCAGACGTCGCCCGACGTCGCTCGATCGCAGTACCCAAGGAGCCCCGCGCATTCCAGCGCCGGGGCTCCTGCCTTTTTCACACAATTTTCACCTTCCGCCGCCTTCGCCCGGACGGCAGGCACCAACCGGGTGATCTTTCAAGTCGGCGGCCGGTGAATTCCCGGGGAATTGTCCCCTCGTCCCGGTACCCGGCTCACCCCTTCGGCCGTATCACGCGGCGCGACGCGCGGCCAGGTCTCCGCCGAAAACAAACGCGGCCCGCGGGCGGCACAGAGGCCGCGCCCACGGACCGCGTCACACGACCGGAGGACCGGACGGCGTCAGCTCTCCGGACATGTCCGGACGGCGGTCACCTCACTTGAGGCCGATGGCCGCGCAGTCGGCGGCGTAGGCGGGGGTGCAGATCTGGTCGACCGTGTAGACGTCGTCCTCGATCAGCGTGTCCTTGATGTTGTCCTTGGTCACCGAGACCACCGCCACCAGCATCGCGGGGATCTTCTTGTTGGTCGGGCTGTTGACCCGGTCGCTGGTCAGCGCGTCGAACTCGATGCTGTGCCCCTTGACCTTGGCCACCGCCATCTTCGCGGCGGCCTCCGCCTCGTCGGCGAACGGCTTGTAGACCGTCATGTACTGGGTACCGGCGACGATGCGCTGCACGGCGTCCAGGTTCGCGTCCTGACCCGTCAGCGGCGGGATCTTGGTGGCACCGGCGGCCTTCAGCGCGTCGACGGCCGCACCGGCGATACCGTCGTTCGCGGAGTAGACAGCGGCGATGTTGGACAGCCCGTACGTCTGGATGGCCTTCTTCATGTTGGCCTTGGCGACGTCGGGCGACCACTTGTCGGTGTCGTACTCCTTGAGGATGTTGACCTTGCCGTTGAGCTCGCTCAGCGCGCCCGCCTTGAACCGTCCCGCGTTCGGGTCGGCCGGGTCGCCGTTCATCATGATGATCTTGCTGCTGGCCGCCTTCGAGCCGAGCGCCTCCAGCAGGGTCCGGCCCTGCACCTCGCCGACGAGCTCGTTGTCGTGCGAGACGTACGCGTCGATCGGCCCCTCGGCGAGCCGGTCGTAGGCGATGACCGGGATGCCGGCCGCCTTCGACTTCTTCACCTCGGAGGCGATGGCCGTGGAGTCGATCGCGTCCACGACCACCACGTCGACCTTCTGGTCGATCAGCTGCTGGAACTGCCGGCTCTGCTTGGGGATGCTCGCCTCGGCGTTGAGGTAGACGAGCTTGCCCCGGCCGTTGGTGAGGGAGGCGACCTCCTTCTTCATGATGGGGTAGTCGAAGCGCGCGTAACGCGCGGTGTCCCGGTCGGGCAGCAGGAGCCCGACCGTGATGTCGTCGCCCTTGGTCGGGGAAGCCGAACTTCCCGAACCGGCGTCGGCGATCACGCCGCATGCGGCGAGTGAGAGGGAGCAGCACGAGACGACCATGGCAGTGGCGGTTCGGCGCACGGCGGCTCGGCTTGTGGTGGCAGGTTTCACAAAGGGGGCCTTCCGAACTGGGGAGCGACTGCGCTCCTCAAGTGACGGACAGCTAACTGTGGGTGGCTATGTCAAGTCAAGATTTTGTCGTAACGAGACCACAACCGACCTCCGCCCACACGGCCTTGTCGATCTTGCGCGTCAAGAGGCCCCACGGGCACACGAGTAGCACCAGGAGCACCGGCCCGCGCCCGCTCTCGCCGTCCGGCGGCTCCTCGGAACGCAACGGACGGTCACCTCGCGCGCCACCGGCCTCGATCCGCGGCGCGCCCTCCGCGAGGAGCGGCAGCCGTACCCCGAAGTCCCTTCCGGGCAGCCGCCCGTGGGTCACGGCGTGCGCCGCGGGTTCCGCCACGAGGTGGCACGCGGTGTCACTCACGTCGCTGCCCTGGGGGTATCCCCGGGCTCCGGGTCGACCGGCCGTCCGGTGCCGGGCCCGCCGCGCACCGAGGGGCGTGGGCGGGAAGAGCCGGGCGAGTTCGGCGCCGGGGGTCTCCCGAGGCACCCGCCGGGTGGGGATCCCGGTGGGGATTCCGCCGTTCACATGACTCAGCGTGGCGACGCGAACCTACGTCGGCCAAGCACGGACCGACAACCGCGTGTAACCGTACGGCTGCCCTGCGTTCACCTTCGGTCCGTCGCCCGTGCCCATGGAGAAGTGAAGGCGGTGACGAACGTGACACGGGAGCGGAGGCGGGAGACTCCGGTGGAGGCCGACGGAACGACGGGGCCTTTCGTTGCCCCGGGCAAGCAACTCAGGCCGCTGCGCGGGCGGAAGGGCCTGACCCGGAAGGAGTCCGGCGAACCGGTCGGCTACGGCCCGGACGCGATCGGCGCGAGGAAAGGGGGCGTACGGGCCCCGAGGCCGGAGCTGCCGGAGAAGGCGGACGGACTCCCCGACGCGGGGGGCGTCCTGCTCGCGATGCCGTCAGCCGCGCCGCCGGGAGTTGAGGCGGGCCGCCTGGCGGGTCAGGTGGTCGCGTTCGGCGAGATCGGAGGCCCGGCGGGCCGCCTCGGCGTACAGGCGCGCCGCCGTCGCGAGGTCGCCGTCGCGTTCGTGGAGGTAGGCCGCCGCCGCGGTGTGGCGGGGCAGTGACGGGTCCAGGCCGGCCAGCGCGGCGAGCCCCGCGCGGGGGCCGTCGGCCTCGCCGACGGCGACCGCGCGGTTGAGGCGGACGACGGGGCTGCCGGTCAGGCGGACGAGTTCGTCGTACCACTCGACGATCTGCACCCAGTCGGTCTCCTCGGCGGTGGGCGCGTCGGCGTGCAGGGCGGCGACGGCGGCCTGCGCCTGGAACTCGCCCAGCCGGTCGCGGGCGAGGGCGGCCTGGAGGATCCCGACGCCCTCGGCGATCATCGCCGTGTCCCACCGGCCGCGGTCCTGCTCGGCGAGCGGGACCAGGCTGCCGTCCGGAGCGGTACGGGCGGCCCGGCGGGCGTGGTGGAGCAGCATCAGGGCGAGCAGCCCGGCGACCTCGGGGTGGTCGATGACGGCGGCGAGCTGCCGGGTGAGCCGGATGGCCTCGGCGGCGAGGTCGACGTCGCCGGAGTAGCCCTCGTTGAAGACGAGATAGAGGACGCGCAGCACGGTGGCGACGTCGCCGGGCCGGTCGAAGCGCACTCCGGAGACGGTGCGCTTGGCCCGGCTGATGCGCTGCGCCATCGTCGCCTCGGGCACCAGGTAGGCCTGGGCGATCTGGCGGGTGGTGAGGCCGCCGACCGCGCGCAGGGTGAGCGCGACGGCGGAGGCCGGGGTGAGGGAGGGGTGGGCGCAGAGGAAGTAGAGCTGGAGGGTGTCGTCCACGGCGGAGACGGAGGCGGTGTCGGGTCCGGGCTCCTCCTCGACGAGGTCCTCGCGCCGGCGGCGGGCGGCGTCCGCCCGCCGGGCGTCGAGGAACCGCCGCCAGGCCACGGTCACGAGCCAGCCCTTCGCGTCCCGCGGCGGGTCGGCCGGCCAGACGCGGACGGCCTCCACCAGCGCGTCCTGCACGGCGTCCTCGGCCGCCGCGAAGTCGGCTCCGCGGCGGACGAGGACGGCGAGGACGCCCGGCGTGAGACTGCGGAGCAGTACCTCATCCATGGCAGTCCATGACGGTGGGCGGGGCGGCCAGGAAGGGGCGCACCTCCAGCCACTCGTGGATCGGCTTCCCGCCCGCCCCGGGGGCGGCCGACAGTTCCCCGGCCAGCTCGACGGCACGCCGGTGGCTGTCGACGTCGATCACCATCCAGCCGGCGATGAGGTCCTTGGTCTCGGCGAACGGGCCGTCGGTGACCGGCGGGCGCCCCTCACCGTCGTACCGGACCCAGGAGCCCTCGGGCGCGAGGGCCTGCCCGTCGACGAACTCCCCGCTCTCCTCCAGCCGCGCCGCGAAGTCCCGCATGTACTGCACGTGGGCCGAGATCTCCTCCGGCGTCCACTGGTCCATCGGGATGTCGTTGACGGCCGCCGGGGCGCCTCGGTAGTGCTTGAGCAGCAGGTACTTGGCCATGACGGTTCTCCTCGATCCGGTCCTGGTACGACCCATTCTGGTCGCGCTCACCCCGGGGACGGAGCCCGCCACGGCTTCTCGACATCGCCGCGCGGATTTCTCACCCCTGCTTTCCGCTGCCGCCCGCTACGTTCCGTACAGGGCCTCCACCACCTCGGCGAAGTCCCGCAGGACGGCCGGGCGGCGGAGTTTCATGGACGGGGTCAGGTGGCCGGAGTACTCGTCGAAGTCGGTCGGGAGGACCGCGAACTTCCTGATCGACTCCGGGCGGGAGACCATCTTGTTGGCCTCGTCGACGGCTCGCTGGAGGACGGCCAGGAGGTCGGGGTCGTCGGTGAGGAGTTCGGCGGGGACGGGGTGCTTGCCGTTCATCCGGCGCCAGTGGGTGATGCCGTCCGTGTCGAGGGTGATGAGGGCGGTGATGTAGGGGCGGCGGTCGCCGACCACCAGGCAGTGGGAGATCAGGGGGTGGGCGCGCAGCCAGTTCTCCAGCGGGGCCGGCGCCACGTTCTTGCCGCCCGTCGTGATCAGGATCTCCTTCTTGCGGCCGGTGATGGTGAGGTAGCCCTCGTCGTCCAGGCGGCCTATGTCCCCGGTCGGGAACCAGCCGTCCGGGGCGGCGGGGACCACTCCGCCCGCGTGCGGGTCCCAGTAGCCGCGGAACACCGGGGCGCCGGAGAGCAGGATCTCGCCGTCCACCGCTATACGGACCTTCATGCCGGGCAGCGGCCAGCCGACCGTGCCCAGGCGGGGTTTGAGGGGCGGGGTGACGGTCGCCGCGCCGGTCGTCTCGGTGAGGCCGTAGCCCTCGAAGATCTGGAGGCCCGCCCCGGTGTAGAAGGCCGCGAGGGAGCGGCCGAGCGGGGAGCCTCCGCAGATCAGGTAGCGGAGGCGACCGCCCAGGGCGCCCCGGATACGGCGGTAGACGAGGGGGTCGTAGAGCGCGCGGGCGGCTTTCAGGCCGGTGTTCGGGCCGGGGCCGGTGCCCGACCGGCGGGCCTCCTGGGCCTCCGCCCAGCGGCGGGCCACCGCCGCCGCCCGGTCGAACGACGCGGCTTTGCCGCCCTGTTCGGCCTTGGCCCGCGCGCTGTTGTAGACCTTCTCCAGCATGTACGGGATCGCCAGCAGGAATGTCGGGCGGAAGCTCGCCAGGTCGGTCAGCAGGTCCGCCGCCTTCAGGCTCGGCGCGTGGCCCAGCCGTACCCGCGCCCGTACGCACGCCACCGCCACCATGCGGCCGAAGACATGGGAGAGGGGGAGGAAGAGGAGGGTGGCGGGTTCCACCGACTCCTTCGCCCTGAAGACGGGGTACAGCAGTTCGACCGCGTTGTCCGTCTCCGCGAGGAAGTTGCCGTGCGTCAGCGCGCAGCCCTTCGGGCGGCCGGTCGTACCCGAGGTGTAGATCAGGGTGGCCAGGGTGTCCGGGCCGAGCATGCCCCGGCGCACCTCCACCTCCTGGTCCGGGACGGCCGCGTCCGCGGCCTCCCCGGCTTCCCGCAGGCGGTCCACGTGACCCTTGTCCATCACCCACATGCGCCGCAGGTCCGGCAGCCGGCCGAGTTCCGGACCCAGCGCCGCCGCCTGCGCCGCCGTCTCCGTGACCAGGGCGACCGCGCCCGCGTCCTGGAGGATCCAGCAAGCCTGGAAGACGGAAGAGGTGGGGTAGACGGGGACGGTCACCAGGCCGGCCGCCCAGGCCGCGAAGTCCAGGAGCGTCCATTCGTAGCGGGTGCGGGCCATCACCGCGATGCGGTCGCCCGGCGCCAGGCCCTCCGCTATCAGGCCCTTCGCCACGCCCAGGACGTCCGCCGCGAACTCGGCCGCCGTCAGGTCCGTCCAGCCCGCGCCGTCCGGCGTACGGCGGCTGATCACCGGGCGGTCCGGGTCGGCCGCCGCGTTCTCGAAGGGCAGGTCGGCCAGCGAGCCGTGCGTCACCGCCGGGACCAGCGGGGGCATCGACACCTCCCGCACCTCGCCGTCCAGGCGCCGGGTCTCCGGTTCCACCAGCACCGGGCCGCCGTCGCGGTCGAGGTCCGTCAGGGCGGCGGGCGGGGGGACGGGCGTGGTCGAGTACGAGATGGGCATGGCAGCTCCTGGGGCCGGCAGCCGGGTGGCTGGTAGCTGGGTACCGCTCCGCTGCACGGGGGTACGCGCCGGGCGTACCAGGTTGTTCACGGGACCGGGATGCCACGGTGGTCGTACGGGGAGCCCGTGCGGGTCCTGGGCGGATTCCGGGACGGTCCGTCTTCCGGTGTGCGCTTCCGTCATGTCCGCCATGACCTACTCTTACCTTCGGTAACCTTACTCCGGAGTCAGGAACGGGGTAAGGCCCGGACAACCCGGATACGGGCGACTCAGGTCACAGAGGGGGAGAGGCGTGGAACACAGGGCGGCCGATCGTCGCGGTCCGGACCCGGCGGGCGGCGCGTCCGCCGGTGGCACCTCCGGTGACACCTCTTCCGTCGTCCTCGCCCGCGTCCCCGCCCTCACGCCGCTCCTGCTGCGCGGCGCCCTCCGCTCCCCCTTCCGGCGGCACCCCTCCCCCGACGCCGCCCACCCCGCCGCCCGGCTGGTGCTGCCCGGCCGGCGCGCCGACCTCGCCCGGCTGTGCGCCTACGAGCGGCTGTGCGGCTTCACCGCCGGGGAGGACGCCGAGAGGGACACCCTGCCGCTGCCGTACCCGCACGTGCTGGGCTTCCCGCTCGCCCTGCGGCTGATGAGCGGGCCGGGGTTCCCGCTGCCGCTGCTGGGACTGGTCCACACGTCGATCGGGATCACCCGGCACGCGCCGCTCCCGGCCGACGGGACGTACGAACTCGCCGTACGGATCGACGGGTTGAGGCCGCACCGGCGGGGCACGGAGGCGGTCGTCCGCACGGAGCTGCGGCCCGCGGCGGGCGGGGGCGCGGTGTGGGAGTCCGTCAGCACGTATCTGGCCCGCCATCGCACGGAGAGCGCGCCCGGGGGGACGACGGCGAAGGCGCCGACGGCGGGGACCGCCGGCCCCCTTCCCCCGGTGGCCGCCTGGCGGCTCGGTGACGACATCGGGCGGCGCTACGGCGCGGTCTCCGGTGACCGCAACCCGATCCACCTCTCTCCGCTGACCGCCCGCCTCTTCGGCTTCCCGCGCGCCATCGCGCACGGCATGTGGACCCTGGCCCGCTGTCTCGCCGCGCACGGCGTCCCGCCGGGCGGAGCCGTCCACGTCCGGGCCGCCTTCCGGGCCCCCGTACCGCTGCCGGGCACGGTGGTCTACGGCGCCGACGGCGGCGGGCGGTTCGACCTGCGGGACGCGACGCGCGAGCGGGTCCATGTGAGCGGCGAGCTGACGCGGCTCACGGACCGGCGGCGGCCCGACCCCTCCGGGTGACCGCGGAACCGGCCCCTCACACCTGAACACCTGACGAACAGCCGGTGACCGGACGGGGCGCCCGACCCCTCCCCACCCGCCGCCACCAGGGCATCCGCCCCCTCCCGCACAGGCAACTCCCAGATTTCCGAAGGACCTTGAAGACACCCCTCATCCGGTCCTCAGATCGCCTTTCTAACGTCTGGCCATGTCACCCAGCACCAGACGATCCATCGCCGTGATCGCCGACTCGGACACCCGTTGGAAGTGGGGTGCCTCCGTGGCCCGGCAGCTCGCCCCCGGGCACACCCTGGACGCGTACTTCCTGCGCGGCCGCTCCACCCCCACCGAGCGCCAGCTCGCCGAGGTCGGCATCACACCCGACTCGCAGCGCGAACTGAGCGTCACCGACCTCGTCGGCAGCGAGGAACTCGCCGAGGCCGCCGTCGTCGTGATGGCCGTCGCCGGCGGCACCGTCCTCACCCTGACGCACAGCCTCGGACTGGCCTGGGAAGGGCGGCAGCGGCGGCCGGTCACCGTCAGCGGCTACGTCGGCGTGGTCTACGAGAAGATGGTCGACGGACTGATGACCCGCGCGGGCACCGATGTCGTCCTCGCCAACTCGGCCTACGACGCGGAGCGGTTCGCCGCGGCCTTCGCGGGCGTCGGTGTCGACCCCGGCTCGGTCGTGGAATGCGCGCTGCCGTTCCTGGACGGCGCCCCCTATCTGCCGTCCGGGGAACGGCCGTTCACCGTCACCTTCGCGGTCCAGCCGTCCGTGCCGAAGGGCAGGGCCGAGCGGCTGCGGCTGCTGGAACGGGCCGCGGGACACGCCCGCCGCCACCCCGGCCGCCAGGTGCTGATCAAGCTGCGCAGCCTGCCCGGTGAGCACACCACGCACGTCGAGGCCGATCCCTACCAGCACCTCGTCGGCGAACTCGGCGAACCCGCCCCCGCCAACCTCCAGCTGGTCCACGGCAACATGAGCGAGGTCCTCGACCGCACCGACCTGCTGGTCACCGTCAGTTCCACGGCCGCGCTGGAGGCCATGCACCGCGGTATCCCCACCGCCGTCCTCACCGACTTCGGCGTCCGCGAGGCGCACGGCAACCACTACTTCCTGCACTCCGGCTGCCTGGCGTCGTGGGACGACCTCGACGCGGGGGCGCTGCCGCGGGCCCGGCCGGAATGGACGGCCACGCAGGGCATCGGCAAGGCGGACGCGTACGCCGCCGCGCGGGAGCGGGTGAGCGCGCTCGGCTCCGCGGGTTCGCTGCCCGTGCTGCGGCCGTACTACACGCCGCAGCGGGCCGGGATCTACCTGGAGGGCCTGCTGAGCCGCCATGGGCTCGACCTGGCGGGACGGCCGCTGCCGGGTCCCTCGGGCGGGGGGCGGGGGCGTGTACGGGGGGCCGTCCGGCGGGTTGCGGGGCGGGGGGCGAAGCGGTTGTACGGGGTGGGGCGGCGGCGGGTTGCGCCTGCGTTGCGGCGGTGGGGAGCGGTTTAGCTCCGCTGGGGGGCGGGGGAAATGTGCGGGTGCGTGGGGGGTTTTGCGCAGTTCCCCGCGCCCCTTTTTTGGGGGGTTGGGGAGGTGGTGTGGCTGCGGGTGCGTGGGGGGCTTGTCGCGCAGTTCCCCGCGCCCCTTCGGTGGGGGTCAGGGGTGGGGTGGGGTCCAGGGGTGGTTGTGCATCAGGTTGGAGAGGCCTGCCCAGGCGAAGTTCATCAGGGTGGTCGCCGTCTGGCGGGCCGTGATGCCCGGGGTGGTGTTGGCCCAGGCCGCCAGGGACTCCGCGGCGCCCACCAGGGCCTCCGCCAGGCCGGCGACCTCGGTCTCCGGCAGGTCCGGGTCGCGGTGGGCCGTGCGGGCCGCGTCCGCGATCAGGTGGGTCACGAAGGCGACGATCTCCTCACGCATCGCCATCACCTGCGCGGCGAACGGCTCCCCGTGCGTACGGGCCTGCCGGTGCAGCACGGACCAGCCGTCCGGGTGCCGCGCGGTGTGCGTGAAGAACGCCAGCAGCCCGTCCCACAGCTGCCGGTCGGCGGGAAGCCCGGGGCGCACCCCGGCCCGTACGGCGGCCGTCAGCGCGTCGGCCTCGCGACGGACGCAGGCGGTGAAGAGGTGGTCCTTCGAGTTCAGGTACAGGTACACCAACGGCTTGGACACGCCGGCCAGTTCGGCGATCTCGTCCATCGACGCGGCCATGTAGCCGCGCTGCCCGAAGATCCGTACGGCGGCGTCCAGCATCTGCTGCTCCCGGACCGCACGCGGCATCCGCTTGGTCTTCACGGCACCCATGGGGGCCAGGGTAGTGGGGACCTACGAAGCCTGCCCCTGTGCCCGCGCCGCGTCGTCCGCGCCGTCCTCCTGGCGCCGGTTGGCCTCCAGGTTGGCCTTGGCCCGGTCGACCCGCTCCACGATCTGCTCGGACGCCCGGTCCCGTTCCTTGCGCAGCACGACGAAGCTGACCGGCGCGGAGATCACCAGGGACAGCAGGACGACCCACAGGCCGTTGGAGGCGCCGAGGCCGCGCGGGGCGACGCCCAGGTAGACGAGGCCCCAGACCACCACGAAGGTGCCCGCGAAGACCCCGAGGCGCATCAGCGTGTAGCGGAGCATCTCAATCCACACTTCCGTTTCCGAACGATCCCGGCATTCCCGGAGGCCGTCGTCCAGTGAAGCACGCCGGGCCGCCGATCTTCACGGCGGGGCGGGCGGGGCGGGCGGGCCCCGCCCCGGTCCTCACAGGGTGAGCAGCATCGTGATGTCGTCGCGGTCGTCCCCCGGGCCCACCCGGATCGCGCCGGGCACCCTGCCGACCTCCTGGTAGCCGCAGGAGCCGTAGAAGTGCTCCAGGCCGAGGCCGCCGCGGCAGGTGAGGCGGACGGCGTCGATGCCCGCGAAGCCGCGGGCGGCGTCCGCGGCGGCGGCCAGGAGGGCGCGGCCGGACCCGGCGCCCTGGTGGCGGGGGTGGACCATGAGGGTGTACAGCCACACCCAGTGGGCCATCAGGGGGTTGTGCGTGTTGAAGGCGAAGAAGGCGGTGGCGGCGACCCGCCCCTGCCCGTCGTGTCCGACGAGCAGCCGCATCCGTCCCTCGGCCATCGCGGTCAGGTGCCGGATCAGGCCGGGCCGGACGTCCTCACAGGTGACCGGCGGGACGTGTCCGACGGCCCCGCCCGCGTTGGAGACGTCCGTCCACAGGGTGAGGACGCCGTCGCGCAGGGCGGGGGTCATGGCGGGGTCGAGCTCGAACGTGAGGGACACGGGTCAGACCCGCATCGCCTGGGGCTCGTCGCGGCGGGCCGGGTCGGGGCCGTCGTACTCGCGGATGATCTCGTAGCGCGTGTTGCGTTCGACCGGGCGGAAGCCGGCGTCGCGGATGAGGTCCAGGAGGTCCTCGCGGGTCAGCTTGCCCGGCGTGCCGTAGTTGTCGGCGTCGTGCGTGATCTTGTACTCGACGACCGAGCCGTCCATGTCGTCCGCGCCGTGCTGGAGCGCCAGTTGGGCGGTCCGGAGACCGTGCATCACCCAGAAGACCTTGACGTGCGGCACGTTGTCGAAGAGGAGGCGGGAGACCGCGAAGGTCTTCAGGGACTCCGCGCCCGTCGCCATCGTGGTCCGCGCCTGGAGCCTGTTGCGGACCTTGCCGTCCTTCATGTCGACGAAGTCGTGCTGGTAGCGGAGCGGGATGAAGACCTGGAACCCGCCGGTCTCGTCCTGGAGTTCGCGCAGCCGCAGTACGTGGTCGACGCGGTGGCGGGGTTCCTCGATGTGGCCGTAGAGCATGGTGCACGGGGTCCTGAGACCCTTCTCGTGCGCCAGGCGGTGGATGCGGGACCAGTCCTCCCAGTGGGTGCGGTGGTCCACGATGTGCTGCCGCACCTCCCAGTCGAAGATCTCCGCGCCGCCGCCGGTCAGCGACTCCAGCCCCGCGTCGATGAGTTCGTCGAGGATCTCGGAGGCCGACAGCCCGGAGATGGTCTCGAAGTGGTGGATCTCGGTCGCCGTGAACGCCTTCAGCGACACGCCGGGCAGGGCGGCCTTCAGCTCCCGCAGCGAACGCGGGTAGTAGCGCCAGGGCAGGTTGGGGTGGAGGCCGTTGACGATGTGCAGCTCGGTGAGCCCGTCCGCCTTCATCTCCCCGGCGAGGCGTACGGCCTCCTCGATGCGCATCGTGTACGCGTCCTTCTCGCCCGGCTTGCGCTGGAACGAGCAGTAGGCGCAGGAGGCCGTGCACACGTTGGTCATGTTGAGGTGCCGGTTGACGTTGAAGTGGACCACGTCGCCGTTCCTGGCGGTGCGCACCTCGTGCGCGAGACCGCCGAGCCAGGCGAGGTCGTCCGACTCGTACAGCGCGATGCCGTCCTCACGGGTCAGCCGGACTCCCGACCTGACCTTGTCCTCCAGCTCACGCTTGAGCCCGACGTCCATGTCCGCACCGCACCTTTCTCCGAACCTCTCCCCCGACGACGACCGCCCCACCGTAACGCGTGTGCCGTCACACCTCTTCGGGCAGCTCACCCACCCTGTTCTCCCACTTCGTGGACAGCACGATGGTGGTACGGGTCCGGGAGACGCCCTTGGTGCCGCTCAGCCGCCGGATGATGCGCTCCAGGCCGTCGACGTCCGCGGCGCGCACCTTGAGCATGAACGAGTCGTCGCCGGCGATGAACCAGCAGTCCTCGATCTCGGGCAGGTCCCTCAGACGGTGCGTGACGTCCTCGTGGTCGGTGGCGTCGGAGAGCGAGATGCCGATCAGGGCGGTGACGCCGAGACCGAGCGAGGCTGCGTCCACCGTGGCCCGGTACCCGGTGATGACACCGGCCGTCTCCAGGCGGTTGATGCGGTCGGTGACACTGGGTCCCGACAGGCCGACGAGGCGCCCCAGCTCCGCGTAGGAGGCCCGGCCGTTCTCTCTCAGGGCCTGGATGAGCTGCCTGTCCACCGCGTCCATGCGATCGAAGCCTTCCGGTGAGAAGGAGATCCCTGAGGATCTCCACGAGTCTGCGGGGTGGTCCGACAAGGTCTGGCAAAAAGGTCTGGCGAAAAGGTCTGGCGAAAAGGTCTGGCGAAAGGATCTGGCTGAAGGGTCCGGCACAAGGTGAGGGACGTGGACGAGGTCTGCGTGCCGGGAACAGGTCCCGGTACGCGCGCCCGTGGGAGGAGCCAGGAGGAACCCGGGGCTCAGGAGGAACCGGCCGCCCCGCCTCCGCCCCCGAGTTCCCCTTTCCAGCGCCGGTAGAGCGAGTGCCGTACGCCCGCCGCGTCGAGGACGCGTCCGGCGACGAAGTCGACGAGGTCCTGGATGTGTGTGGCGCCCGCGTAGAAGCCCGGCGAGGCGGGCAGCACGGTCGCGCCTGCGTCGTCCAGCGCCACCAGGTGCCGTAGCGTCTGGCCGTTCAGCGGGGTCTCCCGGACCGCGACCACGAGCTTGCGGCCCTCCTTGAGGGTCACGCTCGCCACCCGCTGGAGCAGGTCCTTGGACAGCCCGAGCGCCACTCCGGCGACGCACGCCGTGGAGGCGGGCACGATCAGCATGCCCTTGCAGGGGTACGAGCCCGAGGACGGCCCGGCGGCGAGGTCACCGGCGTTCCAGTGGCGCACGCCGGTGAGGTCCACCTCGTAGGTCCCCGGCTTGCCGTCCGCGCCGCGCGCCAGCCACTCCCCCAGGTCCTCCCGCCAGTGGGCGTCGCGGAAGGAGATGCCGGTCTCGTCGAGCAGGGTGAGCCGCGAGGCCCGGCTGACGACCAGGTCGACGCCCTCCCCGGCGTCGAGCAGCGCACGCAGCACCGCGGCGGCGTACGGCGTCCCGGACGCCCCGGACACCCCCACGATCCAAGGCACGCGCTGCGTTTCTCCTGCGTTCACACCCTGAGCCTACCGGGGGTACGGAGCGTGTTCAGGACGGGTCGGCCTCCCCCGCGCAAGAGGGCGGCCGGTGGGCCCTCAGATCGTCAGGCCCCTCACCAGAAGGTCGATCAGGGCGCACCCGAAGAGGCTGATCCCGATGAAGCCGTTGGTGGAGAAGAACGCCCGGTCGAGGCGGGACAGGTCGTGGGGGCGGACGATGGAGTGCTCGTAGACGAAGGCCGCCGCGACGATCAGCAGGCCGAGCCAGAAGAAGGCGCCGGCGCCGATGGCGAGGGCGTACCAGACGAACAGGGCCGTGGTGAGGGCGTGGCAGACGCGGGCCGCGCGGATCGCCGCCGGGATGCCGAAGCGGGCCGGGACCGACATGACGCCTATGGCGCGGTCGGTCTCGACGTCCTGGCAGGCGTAGATCAGGTCGAAGCCGCCGATCCATATGCCCACCGCCAGGCCGAGGATCACCGCGTCCCAGGACCACTGACCGGTGATCGCCAGCCAGCCGCCGACCGGGCCCATGGCCTGGGCGAGGCCCAGGATGGCCTGCGGGAAGTTGGTGAACCGCTTGCCGTACGGGTAGACCACCATCGGGATCACCGCGACGGGCGCCAGGGCCAGGCACAGCGGGTTGAGCAGCGCCGCCGAGCCGAGGAAGATCACGACCGCTGTCAGCGCGCCGGTCCAGGCGTGCCGGACCGACATGGCGCCGGTGACCAGTTCGCGCTGCGCGGTGCGGGGGTTACGGGCGTCGATCTCGCGGTCGATGATGCGGTTGACGGCCATCGCGAAGGTGCGCAGGCCCACCATGCAGACGGTGACCAGCAGCAGCCGGCCCCAGTGGACGTTGCGGTCCGTCTCGTACATCGCGGTGAGGGCCGCGATGTACGCGAAGGGCAGCGCGAAGACGGAGTGCTCGATCATCACCAGGCGGAGGAACGCCCTGGTGCGCCCTGGCTGCGGGATCGCCGCCGATGCGCTGGTCACAGCCCGTACTCCTTCCACCGGCGGTCGACCGTCGCCGCCGTCTCCGGGTCGGACAGGACCATCTCGGGCCAGCCGCCGTCCCGGGTGTACCCCTCCTCGGGCCACTTGCGTGTCGCGTCGATGCCCGCCTTGCCGCCCCAGAACTGCTGGTAGGAGGCGTGGTCGAGGTGGTCGACGGGGCCCTCGACGACCGTGAGGTCGCGGGAGTAGTCGGTGTTGCCGAGCGCGCGCCAGGCGACCTCGTGCAGATCGTGCACGTCGCAGTCGGCGTCCACGACGACGATCAGTTTGGTGAGCGACATCATGTGGGCGCCCCACACGGCGTGCATCACCTTCTGCGCGTGCTTCGGGTACTTCTTGTCGATCGACACGATCGCGCAGTTGTGGAAGCCGCCGGCCTCGGGGAGGTGGTAGTCCACGATGTCCGGCACGATGACCTTGAGGAGCGGGAGGAAGAAGCGCTCCGTGGCGCGGCCGAGGGGGCCGTCCTCGGTCGGGGGGCGGCCCACGACGATGGACTGGAGCAGCGGGCGCCTGCGCATCGTCACGCAGTCGATGGTCAGCGCGGGGAACGGCTCCTGCGGGGTGTAGAAGCCGGTGTGGTCGCCGAAGGGGCCCTCCGGGCGCGTCTCGCCGGGCTCCAGCCAGCCCTCCAGCACGACCTCGGCGTTCGCCGGGACCTGGAGCGGCACGGTCTTGCAGTCCGTCATCTCGATCCGCTTGCCCGCGACGAACCCGGCGAACAGGTACTCGTCGATGTCGCCGGGCAGCGGGGCGGTGGCCGCGTAGGTCACGGAGGGCGGGCAGCCGAAGGCGATCGCCACGGGGAGGCGCTCACCGCGGCGGGCGGCGACCTGGTAGTGGTTGCGGCTGTCCTTGTGGATCTGCCAGTGCATGCCGATGGTGCGGCGGTCGTGGCGCTGGAGGCGGTACAGGCCGAGGTTGCGGACGCCGGTCTCGGGGTCCTTGGTGTGGGTGAGGCCCAGGTTGAAGAAGGAGCCGCCGTCCTGCGGCCAGGTGAACAGCGCGGGGAGTGCGGTGAGGTCCACGTCGTCGCCGTGCAGGACGACCTCCTGCACCGGGGCGTCCTTGACCTTCCTCGGCGGTACGTGCGTCATCGTGCCGAGCTTGCCGAACGCCTCGCGGACCCCGACGAAGCCGTGCGGCAGCTCGGGGCGCAGCAGGCCGCCGATCTTGTCGCTGATGTCGCCGTACGACTTCAGGCCGAGCGCCTTCAGCAGGCGGCGGTCGGTGCCGAACACGTTCATCGCGAGGGGCATCGCGGAGCCCTTCACGTTCTCGAAGAGCAGCGCGGGACCGCCGGACTTCTGCACCCGGTCGACGATCTCCCCGACCTCCAGGTACGGGTCCACCTCGGCCTTGATGCGCTTGAGGTCGCCCTCGCGCTCCAGTGCCCTGAGCAGGGAGCGAAGATCGTCGTAAGCCATGTGTCCCAGTATCTGTCAGCCACTAGCCTGGACCTGTCACCGGGGCCGTCCCTGGCCCCGTCGCTCACCCCTGGGGGGAATGCCCGACCATGCTCAGGTTGCTGCCCGTCCTGCTGGTCCTGGCGCTGATGATCTACGCCTTCGTGGACTGCCTCAACACTCCGGAGGAGGAGGTGCGGGGGCTGCCGAAGGTGGTGTGGTTCGTCGTGATCCTGGTGTTCGCCGAAATCGTCGTGGGGCCGCTGGCCTGGCTGTTCCTCGGGCGGCGGCCGGTCGCCGCGGGCGGGGGGCGGGGGCCCGGCGGCGCGGGTGCCGGTTCCGGTGCCGGGCGTGGTTCGGGGGCGGACGCGGACGCCGGTGGCGGTTCCCGTTCCGGGTGGGTCGCGCCCGATGACAATCCCGAGTTCCTGAACTCCCTCAAGGCCGATCGCGGGTCCGCGGCCGGTTCGCGGGACGAGGAACTGCTCAAGGAGTGGGAAGCCGATCTCCGGCGGCGCGAGGAGGAGCTTCGGCGGCGGGAGCGGGGCGAGGAGCCCGGCGACGCGTGACGCCTCGCGGCGCGTGACGCCTCGCGGCGCGTGACGCCTCGCGGCGCGTCGGCCATCGTTCGGTGCGATGCGCTCGGGGGCCTTTCACCGTCGGGGTGCCCCGGAAACGCCGCGGGCGAATGCGGGGGCGTCCTGGCCGGGCGCAACCGCGCGGCGGAGCCGTATACCGGTGCGGCCCCGCGGCACTGCGCGGGCGAGGGCGGCGAAACACC
>NZ_JBEYWE010000022.1:0-107005 GCF_040644295.1 Streptomyces sp. NPDC047000 | reverse complement strand
CACCGTCGGCGCGTGCCGGAACGACACGGACGGGCGCAACCGCGCGGCGGAGCCGCACATCGGTGCGGCCCCGCAGGACTGCGCGGGCGAGGGCGGCGAAACACCGTCGGCGCGTGCCGGAACGACACGGACGGGCGCAACCGCGCGGCGGAGCCGCACATCGGTGCGGCCCCGCAGGACTGCGCGGGCGAGGGCGGCACGGAAACACCGTCGGCGCGTGCCGGAACATCTGGGCGTGCCCGCGCCGCACAGCCGCATGCCGGTGCAGCCGCGCGGGCGTGGGGACGCCGTCGGTGGGGGGCGGGGTGGCGTATGACCGTGTGGTGGTGCGGGGGTGGGGTCAGCGGAGGCGGGAGGAGGAGAGGATCGAGAGGAGGTGGGCCGGGACCATCAGCCAGGTGATGGCTGCCAGGGCCGTCAGGGCCCAGCGGGTCGGGTCGAGGGTGTCCGTCGCCGTGTCGGCGATCGCCGCGACCAGGAGGACCAGGGACGCCTCTATGCCGTTGGTCACACGGTGGATCTTGAAGGCCGCCGCCAGCCGACGCACCGTCGCCACGCCCTCGGAGCGCGGACGGCTCGCCTCGTCGTCGGCGACGCCGAGACCGCGGCGGGCCCTGGCCACGTCCACCAGGTCGGTCGACGCCTTCAGCAGGACCACGCCGAGCGCGGTGGCGATGCCGAGTGACAGCCAGCCGCCGTAGCCGGAGCCGGCGGCGCGGAATCCGGCGCCCGCCAGCAGCGCGGCGTCGGCCAGATAGGCGCCGAGGCGGTCGACGTAGATGCCGGCCGCGCTGTTCTGGCCCCGCCAGCGGGCCACCTCGCCGTCCACGCAGTCGAAGAGCAGGAACAGCTGCATCAGCACCACGGCGAGGACCGCGCCCGTGAGGCCCGGGATCATCAGTGCGGCGCCCGCGGCGACCCCGCACACCACCATGGTCCAGGTCAGCTGGTCCGGGGTGATCCGGGTCCGTACGAGCCGGCGGGTGAGGCGCAGGGATATGCGGCGCATGTAGAGGCGCCCCGCCCAGTGCTCGCCGTTGCGGCTCGCCAGCTTGGCCTGCGGCTGGCAGACCTCCCGGAGTTCTTCAAGAACCGGTGCGGCGACCATGACCGTTCCTCCCGCCCGCCCGGACCCCGCCGGCCCGGTGACGGGGTCAGCGTACCGAGGACGATCACCCGCCGTTCACCGACGGCCCGCCGTCAGCCGACCCGTCGTCAGCCGGCCCGCCGTCAGCCGCCCTGTGCAGACATCGGCGTGACGCGCGGTCAGCGACTCGCTCCCACGTTCCACAAACCATCCGAACGGCTCAACTTTCGCCGCCTCACCCATCCGGCTTGCTGATGAAGCTTACGTTTGTTCGGCTTGTCCCTCTTTGCCATCGGAGGCTCCGAATGCGCATCACCGAGATCCAGAGCTGCGACGTCCGGCCGGGAAGACTGGTCGAGTGGGCGCTGAGCCCGGACTCCGTCGCGGCGGCGGCACACCTGCCCGACGACGCTCGGCCTCCCGCATACATCCAGGAATCGCACTTCAGGACCGCCCGGTCGGTGCACGAGGACGGGCTGTCCGTGCCGACCTGGCTGGCCGTGTGCTTCGACATCCCCGGCCGGGCCGATCTCGACGCGCTGGAACGGGCCCTGCTCGACTGGACCCTCCGTCACGAGACCCTGCGCAGCGGCTTCCGCTGGAGCGGGGACACGATGAGCCGGTTCACCCTGGCCCCGGAGGCGGTGACCCTGCGCCGTACGGTGATCGGCGAGTTCACCGACGCGGAGCGGCTCGTACGGCATCTGGAGGACCGCTTCGACGCGACCGCGAACGCCCTGACCTGGCCGAACTACCTCTACACGGCGGTCGTCCGGGACGACGGCGCGAGCGTGTACCTGGCGTTCGACCACAGCAATGTCGACGCGTACTCCCTCCACCGGCTGCCCGCGGAGATCCGCGAACGCTACGACGCCCACACCGGCGGCCACGCCGAGCCCCCGCGGCCCGCCGCGAGCTACGTCGACTTCTGCGACCTGGAGCGCGCGGACGCGGACGCCATCGACGAGGACCACGAGATCATCGCCCACTGGCGGGAGTTCGTCCGCCGCAACGACGGACGGCTGCCCGCCTTCCCCGTCGACCTCGGCCTGGAGCCCGGCGGACCGCTGCCGCGGCAGAGCGTGATGCACCACATGCTGGTGGACGCCGACGCGGCGGCCGGATTCGAGGCGTTCTGCCGTCCCTACGGCGGCACCCAGGTCGGTGTGCTGGCCGCGACCAGCCTCATCGTGCACCAGATCGGCGGCGTGCCCGAGTACCGCACGGTGGTGCCGATGCACACCCGGATGAAGTCCCGCTGGACGGACTCGGTGGGGTGGTACGTCGGCGGCGCGCCGATCGAGATCCCGGCCGCCCCCGACCTGCCCAGCGCGATGCGCAGCGTGCGCGCCGAGCTGAAGGCGAGCCGACTGCTGGCGCGGATGCCGCTGGGCCGGGTGCTGCGGCTGCTGGGCAGCGACTTCCGGCCGACCTCGCCCGACCTGCACTCGATCGTCTCCTACCTCGACGCCCGCGATCTGCCGGGCTCGGAGCACTGGACCGAGCTGAACACCTACGGCGTGCTCCGGGTGTCGTACGGCGACCAGGTGTGCGTGTGGATCAACCGGGTCCACGAGGGGCTGTGGTTCGCCTGCCGCCATCCGCTCACCGACACCGCGCACAAGAACATGCGGCTGTACGCGGAACTGCTGCGGGACATGATCCTCTCCATCCCGCGCCAGCAGCCGCATTCGTAACACAACGGACACCATCCGCTACGTTCCGAAACAACTCCCCTCTTTTTACACTGAAGTTGAGGGGGTGCGGTGGACAGACAGCTGCATGGGCGGGGGGCGCTGTTCGATACGGATCCGGCGGGTCTGGCGCCGCGGCTGGTGGGCCTGCGCCCGTACCGGCATCTCAGCCACGCGCCGGAGCACGAGCCCCCGGCCGGGCCGCCGTTCCTGGTGCTCAGCGGGGCGCGCGGGCTCGGCAAGAGCGCGGTCCTGGAGGAGCTGAAGGCGGCCTACACGGGGCACACCCCGGTCGCGCTGATCGACTGCGCGGACGCGCAGTTCGCGGCGCCGCCCGCGGAGCGGCCCGCCGAGTCCTGGTCACCGGTGGCGCAGGCCCTGCTGGTGCTCGCCGAACTCCTCACGGAGCCGGTCACCGGAGCGGGCGGCATCGCGTTCCCCCGGCTGATGGCGGGGCTGCTCGCGGTGGCGGCGGGCGGCTGGCGGAACGCCGACTCGGAGCGGATGCGGCGCGAGGTCGACCGGATCCTGCTGCTCAACGAGGGCGGCACGCCGATGGGCTTCGCCGGGCGGTGGGCCGGGAAGGTGGCGGCCAAGGTGGTCGCCGCGGCGACGGGCAGCGACGCGGTGCTGGCCGGGGCCATCGAGGCGACCCTGGAGTCCATGACCGAGGGCCTCGCGGGCCGGCGCCACCGCCGCGAGGCGCAGTGGTACCGGACGTATCCCGGCTCCGGTGACAACGCCAAACGCGGGCTGATCCTGCTGTCCGGGCACTTCCAGGCGGGCGGCAGCTCGCGCAGGCATGCCGAGCGGCATCTGGTGCGGGCCCTGCTCGCCGACCTGACCGACGCCTACACCGGGGTGCTGCCGCGGATGCGGCGTCTCGGGCGGCCCCTCGTCCTCCTCGACAACGCCCAGGAACGGGCCGGGCGCGGGCTCATGACGGCCGTCCTCCAGGACCGTGCCGCGGGCTTCACCGACCGGACCGCCTTCGTGGCCGCGCTGCGCGGGGACGGCCGTACGGTGCTGCCGGGCGCGGTGCGCCGTACGCTGCCGGAGGTCGCCCGGCGCACCGAGTGGGCACCCGACGACGCCGAGCCGTTCTCCCGGGCGCTGCTCGTACCGCTGCCGCCGCTGGGCCCCGACGACGCCCTGCACATCGTCGGCGCGATCTGCGGCGGCGTCCAGGTGCCGCCCCGGCTGCCGGCCGCCGTCCACCGGCTGACCGGCGGCAACCCGCTCGGCATCGTGCTGCTCGCCGAGGCCGCCGCGCAGCATCCCGAACGGGCCACCGTGCTGGGCGAGCTGCTCACCGCGCCGCTGCGTCCGCACGACGGCCGGCGCGGCGGCGGCCGGGGCCACGGGGACTCCCCCGCGTACGCCGAGCTCCTCGCCCGTCTGGTGCCCGCCGACCGGCTCGACGAGCTGACCGTGCTGGCCGCCGCCCACGACCACGGCTCCGCCTGCGCACTGGCCGACGCCCTGCTGGCCGACGACTTCGGCTCCTCCGCGGTACGGGCCCTGCAGACCCGGCTCGCCGCGGAGGGACTGCCGGGCACCCCCGGCCAGTTCGTCGGCGATCCCTTCGTCCGGACCCTGCTCCTGCTGAGGCTGCATCTGGCCGACGCCGACCACGCCCGCTGGCGCACGGCCCACGAGACGCTGATCGCGCACTGCACCCCGCCCGGGACCCCGCCCGACCCGCAGGGTGGCGGGCCGGGCGACGGGCAGCCCGGTGGAGCGGCGGGCGGACCGGCCGGTGGCTCGGACGCCTTCCGGTTGCAGCATGAACTCGCCCTGGGCCGGACGGAGTCCGCGGTCACCCGGCTGCGCGGCGCCTTCCCCGTCCTGGACGCCCGCGCCTGGCTGCGCATCCTGCGCACGGTGGCGTCGGCGCCGTACCTCCACGCCCACGACGACGAGGGCCGCGACTTCGGCGGCCGGGGCGACCGGCGGACCGCCGTGGCCCTCGGCCGGACCGACGCCCGGCTGCCGGTGCCCGACGGCATCGACACCGCCGGCGCCGAACTGCACCTGCGCATCAGGCGGTTGCTGCACGCGGTGTGGCAGCTGTCCGACCCGCTGGTGCTGCCCGACCCCCGGGTCGCCGACCGGCTGCGCTTCGAGCTGGAGCAGCTGTCCGATCTGCGGCCCGCGGGCAACGCGGTGCTGTGGCGGGCCTCACGGGACTGGCCCGCGGCGGCACTCGCCGGCCGTCCGCTGCCGGACCCCCGCACCCGGGAGTCCCCGGACGGCGGGGACGGCGACGACGACGGCGAGGACGCGGACGACCGGAACGGCGACGGCACGAACGGCTAGGCACGAACGGCGTACCACGAGCGGGGGGAGGCGTGATGGCACGCAGGAGCTGGGGCACGTGGCTGCGGGAGGGCGTGTGGGCGATACCCCTGCGCCGGTATCTGGCGCTGGTGGCGACGGCGCTGGTGGTGGCCGGGGCCGTCCTCCTCGCGCTCCGGCTCACGCACGACGACCGGTCCTGCGCGCCCGGGGTGCACCGGCCCGTCGGCAGCTCCGAGTGCGTGGGCGTGTCGGCGACGGCCTACGACTTCGGCAACCCGAAGCTGAAGGACACCGTGCGCGCGATCGCCCGGGAGAACGCCCGCCTGGCGCCGGGGAGTTACGTCACGGTCGCCGTGATGCTGCCGTACACCTCCACCGCCCCGGCCAGTGTGAGCGACGTGCTGCACGGGCTCCAGGGCGCCTATCTCGGGCAGTACCACGCCAACCATGACGCCAACGGCGAGTCCCCGGCGATCCGCCTGGTGCTCGCCAACCCCGGTGCCACCAGCGCCTACTGGCAGGAGACCGTCGACCGGCTGGCCGGGATGACCGGGGGCGCGGACCGGCTGCGGGCGGTCGAGGGGATCGCGCTGAGCACCGGCAACAACAAGAACGCGGTCAAGGAGCTGACCCGGCTGGGCATTCCGGTGGTCGGCTCCTCGATCACCGCCGACGACCTGGCCAACGGGCAGGACGGCAAGGACCCTTACCCCGGTCTCGCCCGGGTCGCCCCGACCAACACCGACCTCGCCCGTGCGCTCGCCTCGTTCGCCGAGGTGGGCGCGGGCAAGGCGGTGCTGGTCTACGACAAGCCCGGCGACCCGTACACCCGCACCCTGCAACAGGCGTTCACCGGCCTGATCAAGGGATCGCCGTACGAGCCGCAGCCGTTCACCCCGCCCGCCGACCGCAACCAGACGGGCACCACCGCGAACACCTTCCGGCAGATCACCCACCTGATGTGCGACACCGCGCCGGGCACCGACACCATCCTGTTCGCCGGACGCCACACACAGCTGGTGCAGTTCATCAACGCGCTGGGCGGACGCGGCTGCCAGGAAAGGAAGTTCACCGTGCTGGCCGGGGACACCGGTTCCTACCTCACCGAGGAGAAGAACCTCGACCGCGACGCCCTGCGCCACCGTCTCACCGTCCGGTACGCCTCCCTGGCCCACCCCGACGCCTGGGCGAAGGACTCCGCGACGACGGGCGGCTCGGCGGCGGACACCGGCGTACTGCTGAAGCTGCTCGCGAGGAGCGGGCGCGCGCCCCTCGGGCCGATCGGCGCCGCCGACCTGGTCGACGGGCAGCTGATCATCGGCTACGACGCCCTCCAGCTGGCCGTGCACGGCATCCGGGAGGCGGTCCCGGACGGGCGGAAGATCCCCTCGCTCGCCGACGTCGGCCTGCAATGGCCGCAGGTCAAGGGGTCGCTGCGGGTGAACGGGGCGAGCGGCTGGATCTGCCTGGACGCCCACGGCAATCCGTACGACAAGGCCGTACCGATCGTGGAGCTGACCCCGCAGGGCGGCGCGCGGTTCGTCCGGATCGCCTGGCCGGAGGGGAAGCCGCCGGGCAAGGCGTGCCTGCCGCCGTCCTAGCCCGGAGAACCCCGGCCCTGCGGGACTACGGGGACGCCCCCTCCAGGAGGTCGATCAGCTGTTCGAAACGGGCCCGCCAGCGGGGTTCCGTGTCGCCCTCGCCCTGAAACTCCTGGGTGAACCGGAGCAGGCATGCGGCGTCGCCGTCGCGCTCCAGATGGAAGCGGACGCGGTTGCCGTCCGCCACGGTGTACTCGGCGATCCGCTCCACGTCCCACGCGGTGATGTGCCCGTCGCCGAGACCGCGCAGGGTGACGGCGCCGCCGAGCCGGGGTTCCAGGACGTCGGCCGGGGTGAACCAGCCCGCCAGGCCCTCCGGGGTGGACAGGGCGGGCCAGGTCTCCTCCATGGACACCGGCAGCCGCACCAGGAAGTGCAGGATGTGCGTGTTGCCGTGGGTCTGGCTGGTGCCCTGCTCGACGGAACCGGTCATGACACCAGCGTGACCCCCGGCGGGGCGTTCCGCACGCCGCCGCCGGGCCGGTTCCCGCGCTGGTCAGACGCCCGCGTAGGAGTGCTTGCCGGAGACGAAGATGTTGACGCCGTAGTAGTTGAACAGCCAGCAGCCGAACGCGATCATCGCGAGGTAGGCGGCCTTGCGGCCCTTCCAGCCGGCCGTGGCGCGGGCGTGCAGGTACCCGGCGTAGGCGACCCAGGTGATGAAGGACCAGGTCTCCTTGGGGTCCCAGTTCCAGTACCGGCCCCAGGCGTCGCCCGCCCAGATGGCGCCCGCGATGATCGTGAACGTCCACAGCGGGAAGACGGCCGCGTTGATGCGGTAGGCGAACTTGTCGAGGGTCGCGGAGGCGGGCAGCCGCTCCAGGACCGAGGTCGCGAAGGCGCCCGGCTTGCCGCCGCTCAGCAGCTTGGTCTCGTACGAGTCCTTGAACAGGTAGAGGATCGTGGCGACCGCGCCGACGTAGAACACCGCGCCGCAGAAGATCGCGGTGGAGACGTGGATGTAGAGCCAGTACGAGTGCAGCGCCGGGACCAGCTGGTCGCTCGCCGTGTACAGGACGGTGACCGCGAGGCCGAGGTCCAGCAGGACCGTGGTGATCAGGAACAGGCCGAGCCAGCGGACGTTCTTCTTGAGCGCCAGCAGCGCGAGGTAGACGGCGACGGCGACCGTGGAGAACGTGATGTTGAACTCGTACATGTTGCCCCACGGCGCCCGCTCCACGGAGGCCGCGCGGGCGACGACGCCCGCCAGCTCCACCAGGAACGCCAGCACGGTGAGGGAGATCGCGATCCGCCCGTACAGGTCGCCCTGCTCGTCGCCGCCGTGGGCGCCGGGACCGTCCGGCACGTCACGGGCGCCGGACGCGGAGCGCACGACCACCTCGGGCCGCTCCAGCACGGCGGTGCCGCCGCCCTCCTTGCGGACGGTGACCGCGGGCGCGCCCTTCTTCGCCGCGCCGCTCTGCTGCGACGCGGACGCGGTGAGCGCGGCGGCCGTGCGGCCGACCTTGCTGCGGCTGCCGAGCAGCCACTCCGCGATGTACGCGAAGAACGCCAGCGTGTAGACGGCCATCGCCGAGTAGACCAGCGTGTTGCTGATGCTCGCGAGATGCTCGTTCGTGGCGGCGGCCAGGTCGGTCACGGCCGCTGGTGAGGTTGCGGCGGCGAGGGTCATTTCTCAGCCCCTTCGGCAGGTACGGCTCCGGACGCGGAGTCGGGGGACGGTGAGGATCCGGCGGAATCTTCCGGGGCGGGGTCGGGAACGCCCGGGGCCCGGTCGTAGAGGACGCCCGCGAGCTCGCCCAGTTCCTCGGGCACCTTCGCGGACTCGCTGCGGCCGAGTCCGGCCATCTCGACGACGGTCACGCCGTCGGCACCCGTCGCCGCGCGCACCCACACGCGGCGGCGCTGGATGAACAGGGACGCCGCGAGACCGAGGACCGCGCCGACGGCACCGGCGAGCGCCCACTCACTGCCGGGTTCCTGGACGATCTCAAAACCGGCCCACTCCTTGATCTCCTTCTCGAAGGTGACCGACCCGGCGCCGCCCGGCAGCGTCATGGTCTCGCCGGGCTTGAGGTTCTTGCGCAGCTGGCTGCCGTCGGACTTCTCGAAGAACTTCAGATGCGACTTGTCCAGCTGGTACACGCTCTGCGGGATGCCCGAGTTCACCCCGAGGTCGCCGTGGTACGGCGCCAGGTTGAGCACCGGGTTGAGCAGCGACGGGAACACGGACAGCACCGAGGCGCCCTCGCCGTAGGTCGGCAGGAAGAACGCCTGGATGCCGAGCTGCTCGCTCGTCCCCTTCGCGTCCTTGTAGCCGTCCATCACCTTGATCACGCCGTTGGAGGTGACGTTGCCGTCGAGCGGCAGCAGCGGTACGGCGTCGTGGTAGACGACCTTGCCCTTGCCGTCCCGGACGGTGACGACGGGCGCGTAGCCGTGGCTGACCAGGTAGACCTTGGCGTCACCGATCCTCAGCGGCTCGTTCACCTTGATGGTGGTGGACTTCTCCTTGCCGTAGGCGCCCTTGCTGTAGCCGAGGGTCGCCTGGAAGGTGCGCGGGGTGCCGCGGTTCGGGCCGGTCAGCTCGTACGTCGCCCTGAAGTCCTTCAGCGTGAAGCTGAACGGCGTCAGGTCGTCCATGGTGAAGAGGCTGCCGGACTTGAAGTCGTCGTACTGGGTGATCGTGTTGGCGAAGCCGTCGCCCTCGACGATCAGCTTGTTGCCGTCGGACTTGTAGAGCTGGCCCCAGGCGAAGGAGACCAGCAGCACGATCAGCGCGACATGGAAGGCGAGGTTGCCCAGCTCACGGACGTAGCCCTTCTCGGCGGCCACCGCGTTCCCCGTGATGTGGGCGCGGAAGCGGCGCTTGCGCAGGAGGGCGAGCGCGGCCTCCCGGACCTCCTCGGGGGCCGCCTCGGTGCGCCATGTGGTGTAGGCGGGCAGCCGGTCCAGCCGGCGGGGCGCGGCGGGCGGACGGCCGCGCAGCTGGCCGGTGAACTGCCAGGCGCGCGGGATGATGCAGCCGATCAGGGAGACGAACAGCAGGATGTAGATCGCCGAGAACCACACCGAGCTGTAGACGTGGAACAGGCCGAGCCTGTCGTAGACCGGCGCCAGGGTGCGGTGGGCGCTGCGGAAGGCGGCGACCTTGTTGACGTCGGCGCCGGTCTGCGGGATCAGGGAGCCGGGGATCGCGGCGAGCGACAGCAGCAGGAGCAGCAGCAGCGCGACCCGCATGGAGGTGAGCTGCCGCCAGAACCAGCGGGCCCAGCCGATCACCCCGAGGGAGGGGAGGGCGGGGGGCTCGTCGAGGGGGGCGGTGGAGAGCTGGGAGGCGGCGGCGCCGAGGTCGGTGTCCTCGGCGGCGGGGGCCGGCGTCTCGGCGGACGCGGTCTCGGCGGATGTCTCGGCGGACGTCTTCACGGCTGTCTTCACGGCCGTCTCCGGGGCCTTCTCGGAGGCCGTCTCGGGGGCCTTCTCCGGGGTGCCGGAGCCGTCGCCGCCGCCGCCCGTGTCCGGCGTCGTGCCCTTCGATGTCGTACCGCTCATCGCCTCAGATCCCCACAGTGAAGCCGGTGGACCAGGTCTGCATCTCCTGAACCAGTCGATCCCACGCGCCGGTCAGCAGCAGCACGCCGGTCACGATCATCATCGAGCCGCCGATCCGCATGACCCACACGTAGTGGCGCTTGACCCAGCCGAACGCGCCGAGCGCCTTGCGGAAGGCGACAGCGGCGAGCACGAACGGAACACCCAGTCCGACACAGTAGGCGACGGTCAGCAGCGCCCCGCGACCGGCACTCGACTGGTTCATCGCGAGCGCGTTCACCGAGGCCAGCGTCGGGCCGATGCACGGCGTCCAGCCGATGCCGAACAGCGCGCCCAGCACCGGCGCCCCGATCAGACCGGTGGCCGGACGGCGGTGGAAACGGAACTCGCGCTGGGTGAGCCAGGGCATCATCCCCATGAAGAAGACGCCCAGCAGGATCATCAGCACGCCGAGCACCTTCGACAGCGTGCCCTGCTCCTCCTGGAGCGTGGCGCCGAAGTAGCCGAACAGCGCGCCGCCGGACACGAACACGGCGGTGAAGCCCAGCACGAAGAGGGAGGCGCCCGCGACCATCCGGCCGCGCCGGGCCTCGCCCAGGTCGGTGCCGGTGACACCGGTGACGTAGGAGAGGTAGCCGGGGACGAGCGGCAGGACGCACGGGGAGAAGAAGGAGACCAGCCCGCCGAGCACGGCGACCGGCAGGGCGAGCAGCAGCGCGCCGCTGAAGACGGTCTCGTTGCGGCCCGTCACCGCGGCGAGCGTCAGCAGGGCACTCGCGTCGCTCACGTGGCTCACGTCGTCCCGCTCACTTCTCCGCGAGGACGGGCTTGATCATCTTGACCAGGTTCTCCTCGCTGAGCGCCTCCAGGGCCCGCGCCGCGATCTTCCCGTCCCGGTCGACGACCAGCGTGGAGGGGATCAGCTGCGGGTTGAGGGTGCCCTTGGCGAAGCGGAGCATCAGCTTGCCGGTCGGGTCGTAGAGGCTCGGGTAGGTGATGCCGAGCTGCTTCTCGAAGCTGACGGCGGGGGTGGTGCTGGTGTCGCGGGTGTTGATGCCGAGGAACTGCACGCCCCGGTCCGCGTACGCCTGGGAGACCTTCGCGAAGTACGGTCCCTCGGCGCGGCAGGGGCTGCACCAGGAGCCCCAGACGTTGATGACGACGACCTTGCCCTTGTAGTCGGCGATGTCGGCGCTCTTGCCGTCGATGGTCGCGCCGGACAGGTCGGGCACCGCGGTCCGCTTGCCGCGCGTGACGGTGTCGATGCCGTTCTTGCCGGTGACGAAGTTGGTGTCACCGCCGCCGCCGGAGGTGCCGCCGGAACCGCAGGCCGTCAGCACCAGCGCGGCGAGCGCGGCACCGGCGCCGAGCAGCGCGGTGCGGCGGGTACGGCGGCCGGTCCTCGGGGGGCGCTTGGTGCGGTTGACGGGGTTCGAGCGCAGGGGGGCGCGGCAGGCGGCACTCATGTGAAAAGTTTCGCATGCCCGTTCCGCGGATCTTCGGCACCCCCCTCACGCGTCCCGGTGACCGGGGAACCGCAGGTCAGGCGGCCTTCCCGCGGCCGGAGGCGCTGCTGCCGGTGGTCCCGCTGCCGGCGGCGCCGCTCGGGGTCGCCTTCGTGTCGGCGAGGAACGTCTTCCAGCCGCCGGCCGGCTGCTGCCCCACGTCCAGGGTGCGCAGCTTGGCCAGCACCTCCGGCTTCTGCACGTCGATCCAGTCGGTGAACTGCCGGAAGGAGACCAGCCGGACGTCGGCGCCCTTCTCCTTCTCCCGTGCCATGTGCTTGAACGCCTGCTCCACGGCGTCCATGTAGATGCCGCCGTTCCAGTGCTCGAAGTGGTTGCCTATGAAGAACGGCGCCCGGTTGCTCTCGTACGCCCGCCGGAAACCGGATATGTACGCCTGAGCGGCCTGCGTGCGCCAGCCGGGGTAGTTGTAGGCGGGTGCGTTGGTGGAGTTGACGGACTGGTTGGCGAGCATGTTGTAGTCCATGGAGAGCACCTCGAAGGAGTGCCCGGGGAACGGCACCTGCTGCAACGGCAGGTCCCACACCCCCTGGCGCCGGTCCGGCCAGACCTGGCGGCCGCCGGGCGAGGAGGCGTCGTAGCGCCAGCCGAGCGAACGGGCGGTGGGCAGCAGGTTGTCCTGGCCGAGCAGACAGGGCGTACGGCCGCCGGTGAGTTCCTTGTCGTAGTCGAACGGCAGCGACGGCAGGTCGGTCCAGCCGGTGTTGGTGCGCCACTCCTTGACGAACGACTTGGCCTGGTCTATCTCGCTGCGCCACTGCTGGGGCGTCCAGTTGGCGACGGTGCCGGAGCCGCCGCAGAAGTGGCCGTTGAAGTGGGTGCCTATCTCGTGGCCCTCGAGCCAGGCGCGGCGGACGTTGGTGAGCGTGGCCTTGACGTGGTCGTCGGTGAGATAGCCGATGTCGGAGGCGCCGCGCGGGTTGTTCGGGGGGTTGTAGAGGCGCTTCTTCGACTCGGGCAGCAGGTACAGCCCGGAGAGGAAGAACGTCATGTGGGCGCCGTGCTCCTTGGCGAGGTCGAGGAAACGGGGGAAGAGCCCGTTGCCGACCTCACCGGCGCCGTCCCAGGAGAACACGACGAACTGCGGCGGGGTCTGGCCCGGCTCCAGCGGCTCGGGGGCGGCGGGCTGGAGGGGCTGCTTGCCGGTGTAGGCGGTGGAGCCGTCACCGATGGGCTTCGACAGCTGGCGGGCGGGCTTCCTGCCGGACCCGGAACCGCTGCCGCCGTCCTTGCCGGCGGGGCGGCCGGGGTGGCCGGAGCGGCCGGCGGACTGGGTGCCGCAGGCCGCGAGTCCGGCGGCGGCCGCGGCGGAGGCACCGATCCCGAGCATTCCCCGGCGGGTGAGCGTGCGCATGGGTCCCCGATTCGTCACGTTCTCTGAGTTCGCTGTAGGTCACCCATGGAGAGGCCGTGACGCGCCGGTAGGTTCCGGCGCCGGGTACGGGGTTGGCAACGTACGTCACGAATTCGTCTTGGCGGCCCTGCCCGCACGCGCGGGGGGCCGTCCGCCGGTGACGCGGACGGCCCCTGGAACGCGCAGGCCGCGTACGGCCCGCCACGGCGGTCCAGGCGCCGTGGTTCAGGCGCCGTGGTTCAGGCTCCGAAGGCCTTGCCCTGCCCCTTGACCGGCTTGGCGCCGGCGAGGAGGTGGGCGGGGACGAGATCGCGGGCGGGCTCGCTGTAGCCGACGGAGACGATCCTGTCGCCCCGGTAGGTGAAGGACGTCAGCGAGGCGAGCGTGCACTGCCGCTTGCGCGGGTCGTGCCACAGCCGGCGCCGCTCGACGTACGACCGCACGGTCCAGATCGGCAGCTGATGGCTCACCAGCACCGCCTCGTGCCCCCGCGCCCGGTCCCGGGCGGCGTCCAGCGCCTGCATCATCCGTACGACGATGTCGACGTACGGCTCGCCCCAGGACGGCCGGAACGGGTTCGTCAGGTGCTTCCAGTTGGCGACCTTGCGCAGGGCGCCGTCGCCGACACCGAAGGTCTTGCCCTGGAAGACGTTGTCGGCCTCGATGAGCCGGGCGTCGGAGGCGAGGTCGAGCCCGTGCGCCTTGGCGATCGGGGTCGCGGTCTCCTGGGCGCGCTCCAGCGGGGAGGCGACGACATGGGTGATGTCGCGTCCGGCGAGGTGCTCGGCGACCTGGTCGGCCATCCGCAGGCCCAGCTCGGAGAGGTGGTAGCCGGGCAGCCGCCCGTACAGCACCCCGGTGGGGTTCTCGACCTCGCCGTGCCGCATGAGGTGGACGACGGTGATGTCGTCGCCGGTGGGGGTGTTCTCGTCGCTCACGCGGTGGCCTCCGCGGCCGCTCGGGCCGCCGCCGGAAGGGCGTCGGCGATCTTCTGGACGGCCCGCTCGTCGTGCGCGGTGGACACGAACCAGGACTCGAAGGACGACGGCGGCAGATAGACGCCGTGGGAGAGGAGGGAGTGGAAGAAGGCGGTGTAGCGGAACGAGTCCTGCGCCCTGGCGTCCTCGTAGTTCCGTACGGCCCGGTCGGTGAAGAAGACGGAGAACATGCTGGCGGCGCGCTGCACGGTGTGGGCGACGCCCTCCTTGCCGAGCGCCGCCGAGACCAGCTCCTGGAGCTGGGTGGAGACGTCGTCGAGGATGTCGTAGGAGGCGTCGTCGAGCAGGCGCAGCTGGGCGAGTCCGGCGGCGGTGGCGACGGGGTTCCCGGAGAGGGTGCCGGCCTGGTAGACGGGCCCGGCGGGGGCGAGGTGGGCCATCACGTCGGCGCGCCCGCCGAAGGCCGCGGCGGGAAAGCCGCCGCCCATGACCTTGCCGAAGGTCATGAGGTCGGGCCGCACGCCGTCGACGCCGTACCAGCCCGCGCGGCTGGTGCGGAAGCCGGTCATGACCTCGTCGGAGATGTAGAGGGCGCCGTTGGCGCGGCAGGTGTCCTTGAGTCCCTGGTTGAAACCGGGCAGCGGCGGGACGACACCCATGTTGCCGGGCGAGGCCTCGGTGATGACGCAGGCGATCTCACCGGGGTGGCGGTGGAAGGCCTCCTGGACGGCTTCGAGGTCGTTGTAGGGCAGGACGATGGTGTCCCCGGCCTGCGCCCCGGTCACGCCGGGCGTGTCGGGCAGCGCGAAGGTGGCGACCCCGCTGCCCGCGGCGGCGAGCAGCGAGTCGACGTGGCCGTGGTAGCAGCCCGCGAACTTGATCACCTTGGGGCGCTGGGTGAAGCCGCGGGCCAGCCGGATGGCCGACATGGTGGCCTCGGTGCCGCTGGAGACCAGCCGGACCTGCTCGACGGGCTCGACCCGGGCGACGATCTCCTCGGCGAGGGCGACCTCGCCCTCACCCGGCGTGCCGAAGGAGGTGCCGCGGGAGACGGCCTCCTGGACGGCGGCGATGACCTCGGGGTGGGCATGGCCGAGGATCATGGGGCCCCAGGAGCACACCAGGTCGACGTACTCGCGTCCGTCGGCGTCCGTGAGGTAGGGGCCGCGGCCGGACACCATGAAGCGGGGTGTGCCGCCGACGGCGCCGAAGGCGCGCACCGGGGAGTTCACACCGCCGGGTGTGACGGCGGCCGCACGGTCGAACAGGGCCTGTGAGACAGGCGCATCGTATGAATAGGGCAGTTCGCTCATGAGCTGCGGCTTCTCCGACCTCTCGCGCTCCGCTGGTGGATGACCACCCCAGGGTAGGCCAGGGGCGCACGGCGTCCGGGGGGCGCGGGGCGACCACGGCGCACCACCGCGCGGGGGAGCGCGGGACCCGCCGGGCGCGACCGGGCCAGGACCTGCCCCAGCGCCCCGCACCGCCTACGCGCCCGGCGCACACTGCCGACTCCGCCCGGCACCGGCGCACCACCCCCGCAATCCACTGGACCGCCCCCTGTGATCTGCGAAACTGGGAGCCGGCACACACAGTCCGGCCGGTGGCTGATACGCACGGCCCTCGCAGGCGTATTGATCGGTGCGGCAACCGGAGTCGGCAGCCGGTGGAGCAGGAGAACCGCGGCGTGTTCTGCCCGTACGTTTCGGCGGGCGGCCGTGGGGGAGGTCACTGACACGATGATCGGGTTGCGCGACGGGGGTCGCGCAGCCTAGAAAAGCAGTCGGGTGGAGATATGCATCGCGGTGGCGGACTGGGCGAGGGGACCGATGACCTGGGTCCTCGGCGTGCCCGGCGGGGAAGGCACCGGCGCGACGCGGAGGAGGCCGCCGAAGCGAGGCAGCATGGGCACGGAGTACCGCCCGAGCCGGAGAGACCCGAACGCCGGGCCGACCGGACGGGGGCGGGGATCAGGAATGGTGGTCGGGTGGGGGTGACGTACAAATACTTCGGCGCGCCCGACGGCGCGACCGCGGCCCGCGTCCCGATCTCGATGCGCCCCGAGGAACTCGGCGGCGACGAGCTCGGCATGAACGGCATGTTCACCAAGATCAAGCCGGAGACGATGGCGGCCATGGTGCTCACGGGCATCGAGGGCGTCCCCCTGCACAAGGTCCCGCCCCTGGAACTCGTGGTCCTCCACCCGGACTACGCGGTCGTCAAGCTCCCGATGACGGTCGTCGACCCCCTCCGCGACATCGGCGAGGAGGCGGTGGGCGCGGCGGCGTTCATCTGGTCCACGGTCCCCGACCGCGGCGGCCCCCGCGACGCCTTCGACGTCTACCAGCTGCTGCACGAGTGGCAGGACTTCTCGCATCGGTTGCACGAGGCGGGGCATCAGCCTTACTGCCTTGTTTGGCCCTGAGCTGGGGTTTCGGTGGTTTTCGGGCGGGGTTTCCCGACCCCGCCCTCGTCATGCGCCGGGAGGGGCCGTCAGGCGGCCGGGGCGCATGGATGGGGACGGGGGCACTGATGTGCCCTGGTCGGCGGCGTACAGCTTGGCCGGCGTGGACAGCCGTGGGAAGAGGTTCGGTCGGCGGATCGCACACCCCCCCCTCGGCGGACCGGCGTGGAACGGGTCAGGTGCCGATGAGGCGGCTGTCGAATCCGTCACGCATAAGGCGCTCGTAAGCGTCATACACATCCCCCGGTACGTCCTGCTCGACAGCGAAGCCGAGCTTCGGGTACTCGATCACCCGTTGCAGGTCACCGACGAGCATGTCGACGACAAGCTTCTCGTCGCCGATGGACTTGATGTAGTCGTCCAGCTCCAGCGGCTCCGAAGCGCACACGACCTCAGCCTCGGGCCACAGCCTGCGGCAGGTCGCGTACGAGCGGCGCTCCATGTACGGCTTCGAGATCAGCAGCAGCGACTCGACCGCGATGCCCGCCTCTGCCAGCAGTTCACGGGAGAAGGTGATGTTCTGGCCGGTGTTGGCCGCCGCGGGCTCGACCAGGATCGCCTCGTCCGGCACGCCCAGGCTCAGGGCGTGCTCACGGTAGTGGACGGCCTCACCGCGCGGGAAGCGGGCCCGGGTGGTGGGGCTGTTGCCCCCGCTGAACACCACGACCGGGAAGAGGCCGGCGCGGTAGAGGTCGGCGGCCGTGGTGGCCACTCCGAGGTCGTGGCTGCCCAGACCGACCGCCGCCGAGCAGGGCCGCTGCTCATGACCCATCTGGTGGTAGTTCCAGATCAGCGTCGCGTCGTGGAACTGCTCGTCGGTGATCTGGCGCTGCTCGTGCTCCGGCACTGGCACTCCCTGGCTCATCCCTGCTGGTCCTTCCGAATGCCCTCGATACTGCGCAGTTGGTGGATCAGCCCGTACCGGCCGGCCACCTGTGCCGCCTGATCAAGGACCGACAGCCCATCATTCCGGGTCGCCGCATCCGACAGAAGGATGTGCCCGTATGCGGTGTCCAACCGCACCCGCTGCATCGGGGAGTCCACCGTGCCGGTAGTGCGCGCGATGTCGATGCAGTGCAGGGCCTGCTTCAGGTCGCCGGCGCCTCGGTGGGCCAGGGCCAGCTTCTGGTGGGCGACCGACCAGTCCTCCGGCTCGCCCAGATCCTCGAAAGCATGGGTGGCGTCGGCCATGGCACCAGTGGCGTACTCGTTGTTGCCCTCCTTGCTCAGCGCCGTACCCACCCAGAGCCGGGCCCTGGCACGATCGCGGGGACTCAAGCGCTCATCCCCGGCGAGGAGTTCGTATTGGCGGGCGGAGGCTTCCAGCCGGCCGGACATCTCCTGGACGACGACGAGGGAGAGCTCGATCTGGGCTACCCGGCGAGGGATGTCGAGCTCGGTGAACATGTCGCGGGCGGTCAGGTAGGAGTGCCGGGCGGAGAGCGGACCGAGGATCGCACCCTGGTCACGTTGAAGGTCACCTAGAAGCACGAGGGAACGGCCGTAGAGGTAAAGGCCCTTGTCATCCAGGGCATGTGGGTCGTGGCGAGTCAGCCAGCGGTTCAACAGCAAGGTGGCAAAGGGGAAGTTCTGGCGGCTGGCACAGACCACAGCCCGCTCGATGTCCTCGGCCCAGGTTTCGTAGTCTGCCGGCCGCGCGCTCTTCCTGCTGGGGAACATCAGCGCCTCGAACCTGGCCTGAGCAGCGGAGTCCGCGCGGGCCAGTGCTGTGTCGAGGATGGCCTGGGTATCCGGGCGGGGCTGGGTGGCGGTACCGAGGCTCTCCCACTTGGCGACCGTACGCAGCGCGACACCGAGGTGCTCGGCGAAGGCACGCGTGCTCATACGCAGCGCGGCGCGCAGGGCACTCGCCTCCCGGCCCGTCCATTGCTGCACGCTGACCACAGATGACCTCCCTCCGTCACGTAGGGAAGCACTGTCGGTGACGACGTGGGGCGGAAAGTGCAACGGAAGTACAACAGCAAGTCATTTCGAGGCCGCTCACGACGGCCGACGCTGTGGGCATGGACGACGACCTCATCACCGAACGCCGCTCCGTCGCCTGCCCCCAGGTCTTCGGCTACCTGCGCCATGTCACCGGCGGCCCGGCCCGCCACGTGGTGCTCGTCGACTGCCTCACCAAGTACTGCCGACAGCACGAGCTGACTCTGTGCGGCGTGTTCACCGACCACGAGACGACGGTGGCCGTCCGCTCTCCCGCCTTCGTCGGCCTCCTGGACGCACTCGAATTGCCCGACACGTATGGCGCCATGGTCCCTTCCCTCAGCCACCTCGGCCCAAAGCGCGTCGTATCTGAGCGGCAGCGGCAGATAACGGCAACAGGCACTCGTCTGATCGTGGTACGTCCCATCAGACCGACGACGGAACGTGCGCCGCAGTTCGGCGTGAGCCCCGGCCTCCAGCACCAAGGGGATATGTGATGTCCGTCCGTGAGGCGCTGCGCAGCGCGCTCATGGTCAACGATGTACCCAGACTCCGCCTGCTCCGCGTCGGCGACGGCTGGGACCTCGTACGCACCTCCTCGGCGGTCGGCTTCCTGGCCCTGGCCCACCTGCGGGCCACCGGCACGGCAATCGGCCCGGTGCTGTACGACGGGCCCAGCGAACGCCTCTACTACGCCATCGACACCGGCACCGCTGGGAGTTGGGGCGATCTGCCGGTCCGGCATCTCACCACCGACTCGTGGCTCGTCGCGCCTGGGACGGAAGGGATAGACGACTGGTTCGGCGGCTGGTGCGAACTGCCCGACGACGACACCCTCACCGATGCACACACACTCCGTGCCGCACTCCAGCACCCGTACGTCGTCACGGCTCTGGAGACGGTTCGATGATCAGCCGCGCGATCATGTGCCACAAGGAGTGGACCCTCCAGCCCGACCGGGAACCCGACGCCGAGCCCACCACGTACGCGATGCAGTGCGCAGTCTGTGGCGAGACCTCACTGCCCGGCACCGACTTCGCCGAACCGCAGAGCTGGGTGTTCACGCATGGTCGCCGCAATCCCTCGCACCACACGTACCGGGAGATCATCAGCCGCCCGTGGAGGGCCTGGTGGAAGCTGTGAGCTGCCGAGTCACCACCCAGGTCGCCCGCTACGCCAGACCACTGCTGATCGTGCTCGTGTCCACCTCGCGCGGCTTCATGATCGGCGTGATCACCTCGACCGCACGGATCACGCCCTGACCCACGCCTGGAGAAGGTATCCACCGGCCGAGTGGGCGGCCAACCTGATCGCCGCCCACCACCAGGCCCGACCAACCCGTCGCACCCACCTCGTGGAGGCCTCATGATCGAGACGGACACCAGCACCAAGAGGCTGAGGCCCGAAGCAGCTCCGCAGCTCGTGGCCAGCCCGTTTCTCGCCCAGCACCTCCTTGTCCAGCCCGGCCGGGCGACCGGGGTGCGCATCCCGAAGGTCCGCTACGAAGAGCTGCGGGCCGCGGGCGCTGAAGGCCGATCCGTCCCGGACTGGCTGGCCGATGCGGCAAGGGAAGCGTGGGGGACCGAGCTGCCCTCGTCGCCGGTCGGCGACGTCGTCCTCGTCCGCGAGCGGTCACGGCACGGGTACGGCAAGGCGTCGTGGGAGATCAACCTCGGCTGCGACTACGACTGCGAGTTCTGCTACCTCGGGGAGAAGCGGTTCGAGGGCCTGGACTGGGCCGGTAAGCAGACACTGCTCCGGACGCTGCGGGACGCCGGAGTCCTGTGGCTGCAGATCACCGGCGGTGAGGCACTGATCGACCGCGAGTTCGGCGCCGCGTACGAGTACGCCCACCAGCTCGGGATGATGGTCCAGGTCTCGTCGAACGGCTCCTCGCTGCGGAAGCAGCCGATCCGGGACCTGTTCGCCCGCCACCGGCCGTACCGACTGACCCTGAGCGTCTACGGAGCCACCGCCGAAACGTACGACAAGGTGACGCAGAACCGCGGGGCGTTCGACCGGTTCCTGAAGGGCCTGGATGCCGCCCGCGAGGACAGGCTGCCGGTCCGCCTGAACGTGATCGTCTCGGACGGCAACACGCACGAGACAGATGCGATGGTGTGCCTCGCCAAGTCGTACGGCTTCCCGCACCAAGTCTTCACGAACATGTCGCCCACGATCGACGGCGAGGCGAACCCCCTGGCGACGCAGGCACTGGACCGTCTCAAGGCCCGCAGCGTCTTCACCGGCTGCAACGCCGGCCACACGTTCTTCCACGTCAACCCACACGGCATCGCGTCGATCTGCAAGGTCGGCCGCGACCCGAGCGTGAACCTCATCACCGAGGGCGTCGAAGCCCTCCCCCGACTCGGCGCGGTTGCCGAGTCCCTGCAGCTCCGCACCGGTGGATGCTCCGGCTGTACGAAGGTCGGCACGTGCCGCACGTGCCGACCGCTGGCCAGGCTCTACCAGGAGGCGGGGGACCGACGAGAGCTCTACTGCCAGCATGGAGGTTACGGATCATGACTCCGCCCACCACACTCCTGACCCCGCCCCGCGAACCGGTCATGCTCACCATCGGCCGACGTCCGGCGGACAACCCGAGCAGCGCCCCGCCGGTGCCGCTGACCGCCGCGTCGATCAAGGACGACGAGTTCCAGATCATCGCCGACCTGGACGAGGCCGCCGAAGGCGCCGAGTGCAGCTGCTCGGCCGGCGACGACCAGCCGTACTAGATCCACCACGGGCGACCCCCGTGCCGCCCGCTCGTTCCGCCTCCTCAGTGCCGTCCCGGCCGTACCCTGGCCGGGGCGGCATTCCCCATACCCGAGCGCCCCTGAGGAACCGCGCGTGTCCATGTCCCGTATCCCCTTCGAGCAACTTCCCGCCGACGTCCGCCGAGCCGTCACCGATAAGAGCGGCGCCGTTCACCAGGCGGTGACCGTGCAAGGCGGCATGAACTCCGGCATCGCCTCCGTCCTGGAGACGAACAGCGGCAGGGTCTTCGTGAAGGGCATACCGGCCGACCATCCGCAGGTCGGTGCTCAACGCCGTGAGGCAGCCGTCGCACCGTACTTGCCGGCATCCTGTCCGCGCCTGTACTGGCATCTGGAGCTCGACGGCTGGAGTCTTCTCGGCTACGAGGTGGTTGACGGCCGCCATGCCGACTACACACCTGGCTCGACGGACCTGCCGCTCGTGGAAGCCGTGCTCACCGAGCTGCAGGGGATCACGGTCCCGACCGACATCGAGATCAAGGACGCTGCGGACCGGTGGGAGAGCTACGCCCCGCCGGGCGCATTGCAGCACTTCAGCGGCAACGCACTGCTGCACACAGACTTCGCCCCGGACAACGTCCTGATCGTCGGCAAACGGGCCCGGCTCATCGACTGGGCCTGGCCGACACGAGGCGCAGCCTGGATTGACCCCGGTGCCCTGGCACTGCGACTCATGGACGCCGGGCATCCGGCGGAGGCGGCGGTCGCCTTCGCGGGTCGCTTCCCGTCGTGGCGGGACGCCGAGCCGGGAGCACTCGCAGCGTTCGGCACGGCCACAGCGGCACTGTGGCGGGAGATCACCGCGGAGGACGGGACACCGTGGAAGCGGAGGATGGCGAAACAGGCGGCGACGCTCGGGCACATCCTCGCCGAGAGGCCGTAGGGCATCTCGATCCCAGGTCGGCAACCAAATGGCTTGCGGCAGGAAAAGTTAACCGGTCTGGGATGCTGGTCCAGCGCTCGGCCTGATGAAGGAACTGCCAGCCCAGCATGGCTGATGCAAGCGTCTGCACGATGGAAACGATCAGGAGCAGAGGATCGACAGCGCGAGAACTCCAAAATGCGATCAGGACTTCAGCCATTGGCTGCACGAGGCGAGGTATCAGCCGTACTGCCTTATGTGGCCGTGATCTGGGGTTTCTTACGGATCGGGCGAGGTCTTCGGGCCTCGCCCTTCTTGGTGCCGGGGAGGGGCCGTCAGGCGGCCGGGGCGCATCGGTTTCGCCGGGGACGCTGGTGGGCCCTGGGCGGCGGGCGGGTCGCCGTCGTCCTGCTTGTCCACGGCCTGGCGTCGTTCGTGCTCTCCGAGCGGGGCAGACCCCGGCTCGTTGTTCGGCGTTGTTCGGCTTGTTCGGCTTGTTCGGCGTTGTTCACGCGGGCTGTGAGCGCCTTGCTGCACAGTCCGGCCGGGCGTAGTCCTGTGCTCGTCGGAGGCCGCGGCCGCACCGCCGGGGCCTCCCTCTCCAGACGGATGATCTCGACGGAGGGACACCCATGATCGGGCACCTTGCCAGAACCACCCGCGCCAGGCGGACCGTGTCGTTGGTGGTGAGCGCCGCCGCACTGCTGCTCGGCCAGCTGGCCTTCGGTCCGACGGCCGCGTACGCCGCCTCGGCGAGCGCGTGCGCCGCCAACCCCACCGCGGCCAACTGCGACCATGTCGATCCGACGTCCGGCAACGGCGTCTGCCTCCAGAACACCTGGGAGGTGAGCGGCTATCCGGTCGTTCCGAAGTTCGACGTCAACTACGGCGGTGGCAATGTCCCCGTCCGGGTCGAGCTGTGGTGGTCGCAGACCTGCCGGAGCAACTGGGCGCGCGTGGTGTCCACCGGCTACTCGGGCTACGCCGAGGTGTTCGTCTGGCGCAGGTCCGACGGCGCATACGACCGGTACGGGCACACCATGACCGCCACCGGCACCTGGTCGGCGCTCTACACCAACCTCATGTACACCCCCGGACTGGCCGCGGCATGCGCCGACGACGCGAGCACCTGGGGCGGCTGCGGCCCCGACAAGTGATCACCACTCCGCCCGCCCTTCGCGGGGCGCCGACCGGACTGCCCGGTACGGCCCTGAACTGACGCTCAGCGGTCGCCCGGGGTCGATCGGAGGAGGGCGGCTCCGAGGGGGGTCAGGGTGTGGAGGACCGTGTTGGCGTGGCGGTGGCTGGTGATCAGGCCCGCGTCGCGCAGGACCGCGGTGTGGTGGCTCGCCGTCGTCGGGGTCACCCCGGCCCGGCGGGCGGCCTCGGTGGTGGTGGAGCCGGTCGCGCTGGCTCTCAGGATGGCGGCGCGGGTGGGGCCGAGCAGCACGTTCAGCGGTGCGGAGTCGGTCTGCGGGGGCGCCGCCGGCAGGTGGTGGAGGGGGCAGAGGAGGACGGGCGGGAGTCCGGAGTCGGCCAGGGCGATGGGCGCCTGCCAGCAGAAGTGGGACGGGATCAGGAGCAGGCCCCGCCCGTCGAGACGGACGTCGCGGTGTTCGGGGTACGGATCGATCTCCAGGACCGGTGGCCGCCAGTGGATCGTGGGGCCCAGGCCGGTGAGCACGCCCTCGGTCCCGGCGCGGAACAGGGTGTGGGCGTGCCGGACCCGCTCGGCGTGCAGACGTTCCTGGATGCCCTCCTCGTGCGGGGCGATCACGGCGCGGTGGTAGGCGCGCAGGGCGTCCACGAGCTGCTCGCGCATGTCCCGCTCGGTGAGCCGGCGTGACCAGGCGGGGGCGCCGACGGCCCGGTTCAGCACGCCGACCTCGCTCACGACGCGCTCGTACGGTGTCGCCAGCACCGCCTCGAGACCGGCGTCCAGTCCCTGGGTGCCCTCCGGCGGTGTGAGGAAGTCGGGGAAGTAGCTGGCACGCGGGAAGAGCGGCAGCAGGAAGGTCTTCACCGTCCGTTCGAGCCCGGTCCGGTGCAGCGCGGCACACGCCGTACGGAACCAGGACGCGTAGGCCCAGCGGCCCTCACGGGTCTGGAACCGGTGCAGACTGGCCGCGATCTCCCAGAGCGCGTGCGGCTCGGTCGCCACCCTGACCTTGGTCAGGTCCTCGGGCGTGAAGTGAAAGCGGAGCATCCCTTTCTCCGTCGGTCCCCGTCGTCTGCCTGCGAACTGTCAGCACGGTCACATGAGCATGACAGCGACATACCGGGCCGGGAACATGAATTCCAGTCAGCCGCAGGCCCATTGGTACCGTTCACGAGAAAGGCACCGTATGTCCTTGCAGGAGCAGAAAGCCGACCGCACGTCCGGCCGCACCCGCCGCCGGGGCCGCAGGGCCCTCGTCGCCGCGGCGCTCACCTTCGTCACGGCCGCCCTGGGCCTGATCGCGCCGAGCGCCGCGAGCGCCTCGGCACAGGCCTGGGAGTGCAGCAGCGGCAACGTGTGCGTCTACACCGGCGCCTACGGCACGGGCAGCCGGTGCCTGTGGAGCAACGCCGACCCGGACTGGTACAGCGGTTCCATCACATGTTCGTGGTCCAGCAGCACGAACGTCGGGTCGGTCTACAACCTCGGCACGTCGTCCTCGTACGGCTACGTCGTCCTCTACACCGGCGCCAACTACACCGGCACCGGCTACTGCATCTCCCAGAACGGCGGCTACTGGGCGGACCTCAACGTCCGGATCCGCTCCCACCGGTGGGAGGCCTCCTGCTGATCGGCCGGGCGGCAGGGTGACCGGACGACAGGCCGGCGGGTCACGGAGTGCCGGGGCCCGCCGGTCTCCGGCGCGTGCGCGTGCGCGGGCACGGGCGTGGGCACGGGCGGTGCGCGTCGGTCGGGGTGTCGTACCGTTCCGCGTGATACGACTCTACGCGTGCGGGTGACTACGCCGAGTGCCGTTCCGGCGGCCGTTGTGGTGGGTGTCGGGGCGTGTCTGCCGGCGCGCCGGGTGGCCAACGAGGAGCTGAGCGGGCGTCTGGGGCGTTCCGCGGCATGGATGTTCCAGCGGTCCGGGATCCGGTTCCGGCACGTCGTGGAGCCCGGGACCGGCGTCGGGGATCTGGCCGCCGCCGCCGGGCGCCGGGCGCTGGAGCGGGCGGGGGCCGGGGAGGTCTCGGCCGTGGTCGTCGCCACCTCGTCGCCGGACCGGCCGTGCCCCGGTACCGCTCCGGACGTCGCCTCGCGGCTGGGACTGACCGGTGCCGCCGCGCTGGACGTGCAGGCCGTGTGCGCCGGGTTCGTCTACGGGCTGGGGGTCGGGCAGGGGCTGATCGCCGCGGGTACGGCCACGGGTGTGCTGGTGATCGGCGCCGACGCGCTGTCGCTGAGCGTCGCCCCGGACGATCCCACCGGCATGCTCTTCGGCGACGGCGCGGGGGCCGTCGTGCTGCGGGCGGGGCACCGTGCGGAACCCGGCGCGCTGGGGCCCTGTGTGCTGGGCAGCGACGGCGGGGGGCGTGATCTGATCACCGTGCGGGGAGGCGGGTGCGAGGAGCGGTCCCGGACGGGTTCCGCCCCAGGCGTCAGAGGGGCTGGACCGGAGTCCGACCCCTACCTGCGGCTGGAGGGGCGGGAGGTGTTCCGGCGGGCGCTGGAGCACATGGGATCCGCCTCCCTGGCGGCCCTGGACGCCGTCGGGTGGAAGGCGGCGGACGTGGACCGGATCGTCGCCCATCAGGCGAACGCGCGGATCCTCGCCATGCTCGCGGAGCGGCTCGGCGTCGCACCGGAGCGCGCGCTGTCCAACATCGAGCAGGTCGGCAACACCTCGGCCGCGTCGATCCCGGTCCTCCTCGACCACGCCGCCGGCAGCGGGGACCTCGAACCCGGCCACCGCGTCCTGCTCACGGCCTTCGGCGGCGGGCTCGCCTGGGGCGCCACCACCCTCGTGTGGCCGCACCTCCCGGCCCACCCCCCGACCCTTGAGGAGACGGTATGTACGACACCTTGGTGACCATCCTGACCGGCCGCTTCCAGGTGCCGCCCGAGCTGGTCTCCCCCGAGGCCACCCCGGTGTCGCTCGGCCTGGACTCGCTGTTCGCGGTGGAGCTGTCGCTGGTGCTGGAGAAGGACCCCGGCTGTGTGATCGGCTTCGACGAGCTCGCGGAGGCCCGCACCCTGGCCGACATCGCGCGGCTGATGCGGGACAGCCGGGACACGGCGGTCGGCGGGGAGACACAGGCGCAGGAGCAGGCGTAGGCGCGGGCCGAGGACGGAGCAGGCGCGGGCGTCAGCGGCCGGGGGTGTGCGGGGGGCGCCGGAACATCAGGGCGTGGACCGTGAAGCGCAGCCCGTCGAACTCCGCCCGGCCCTCCGCCCGCCGCTCCTTCAGGAGGGTCAGCATGGTGTCCTGGTGCTCGGCGTACGCCAGCAGCGGGATGTCCATCTCGGAGATCTCCAGCGTGTCGCAGGTGTAGCCGCGCCGGGTGAGGTCCGTGACGGTGCGGGGGATGTCGGCGAGCGAGGAGTGCGCCATGAGCAGGGTGCCGCCGGGCGCGAGGAGCGTGTCGACGCGCTCGACGACGGCGTCGTACATCGCGCGGCCGCCCCGGTGCGCGACGAGTGCGGTCTCCAGGCCGTCGCCCCGTGCGTAGCTCGGGTCGTGGGGCAGGTGCGGCGGGTTGGTGATCACCAGGTCGAAGCGTTCCGCCGGTGCGTACTCCTCCAGCGGTGCGGTGACACAGGTGAGGCGGGCGGCGTCCAGGCCGTTGGCCATGACGTTCGCCGTGGTCTGGGCGGCGGAGGCGGGATTGATGTCCAGGGCCGTCACCCGCTCGGCGCCGGCCGCGAGCAGGGCGACGCTGTAGAGGCCCGAACCGGCGCCCAGGTCAAGGGCGTCGACACCCTTCAGGTCAGGCGCGCCGGCCCCGTCGAGGGCGGCGAGCAGGCTCAGTCCGCAGTCGGTCGGGAACAGGACCTCGGCGGGATCCTCCACCATGAGCCGCAGCCGCAGGCCGCGGAACCCGACGATCCCGCACGACGGCCGGGTCTCCCACAGCGAGCCGTTCTCCCCGGCGGGCAGGACACGGCGCCGCACCGGCCCCGCGGGCCGGGCAGGGGGAACCGCGGGAGCGGCGGGAGCGGTCAGGGCATCGGTCATCGCGGGGTGGGCCTTTCGTCACTCGGCGAGGGCGGACAGCACGGTGTGGACGGAGTCGTCGGCGATGCGCCGGGCACGCGACGCCGGGATCAGGTCGTCGATGTAGCCGAAGTTCCAGGCGAGTTCGTCATGGCTGGTGGTCGCCGTCGCCACCATGGCGCCCATCACCGAGACACCCGTGAGGAACTGGGCGCCGCTCACACGCCACGGGCCCACCCGGTCGGGGAAGTCGTAGCGGCCGACGTTGGACAGGCACAGGTTGATCGGGCCCTTCTCGTCCATGAACCGCATGAACGGCTCGCTGTCCGCCAGCGACCACGGTCCCGCCGAGCGCGGCAGGCTGATCGTGGCCAGGTGTTCCCGGCGCCTCTTGCGGCGTACCAGGTCCTGGCTGACGGCCCGGGCCACGGTCCACAGCGGCCGGCCGGGCTCGTAGCGGACGCGGGAGGGGACCGTGGCCACATAGGTGCCGGCCTCGTCGGGGGCGACGGGCGGTTCGAGGTCGGCGCGGAAGTCGACGGGCGAGCCGATCGAGACGTATGTGCCCGCCGGGGCCCCCGCGTCACGGGCGACCGCCGTCACCATCGCGGCGGCCAGCACGCCGTGGACCGTGGCGCCGTGCCGTCGGGCCGCCCGTACGAGCAGCTCCAGCTGCCCGGCGGTGAGCCGCCGGTGCAGCATCCGGGTCCGCCGCCGGTCGAAGGGCACCTGGTGGCTCGGCACGATGCGCTGCGCGGGGCGGCGGCGGGCGGCCCGCTGTTCCCGCCGCATCAGCGCCTCGAAGGCCGCGACGCCCGCCGCGCCCCGGTGGCGGCGCGGAAGCAGGTCGTCCGTGGCGGGCAGGGCCCGGCGCGGGGCGGCGGCGGGCAGGGTGCCGCGGTCCAGCTGCGCGGCGAGTTCGGTCCATTCCCGGACCAGGGACAGGCAGGTCTTGCCGTCGGCGATGATGTGCGACGCCGTCAGCAGGAGGTCGTGGACGGCCCGGTGACCGGCCGGGTGGACGGCCCGTCCGTCCTCGCCGTTCGTCTCCTCCGAGCCCTGCGTCTCCTCCGATGTGACCACCACCGCGCGCAGCAGCGGTCCGGTGCGCCAGTCCAGACGTTCCGCGAGCTCGCGCTCGTCGGTCTCGCGCTCCCATCGGGTGCCGGCCGCCGGGTCGTCCGGCGGTACGTGGACGTGGCGCAGCGGGATCTGCCGTCCGTCCAGCGGGACGAAGGCGGGGTGCGCTCCGGTGCCGTCGTCGGTGATCGCCACGCGCAGCAGGGGGTGCCGGAGCTGGAGGACGTCCAGGCAGCGGCGGTGCAGCGCCGGGGGCAGGTCGCCGTGGACGCGGGCGCGGGCGATGACGTTGAGGGGTGAGGTGCGGTCGGCGATCCAGTACAGGCGCTCCAGCGGGCTCAGTGGGCGCCGGACGGTGCCGGTCCGGGAGGTCCCGTCGTCCGGGAAGGTGAGGGCCCGCACGGTCTGCCGGGTGAGGGCCGGGCCGGGCATCAGCCTGAAGTACGCCTGCCGGCCGAGGCGTTCACGGAGCCGGGCGCCCTGCGTCAGGTCGCTCATGGTGCGGGACCCGAGCACCGTCGCCCTGGTGCGGTCGCGGCGCCGGTCCTCGTAGGCGCGCAGGGCCCGCGCCGGGTCGTCGCCCGTCGCCGGGGCGGCCAGCGTCCGGGCCAGGACGACGGCGTCCTCCATGGCCATGCCGGCTCCCTGGGCGAGGGTGGTGAGCATGGGGTGGGCGGCGTCGCCGAGCAGGGTGACGGGCCCTTCGCCCCAGCGTTCCAGGAAGGCCCGGTCGCGGGAGGGCACGGTGAGGATGTCGGCGGGCGGGGTGGCCTCGATCACCGCCCGTACCTCGTCGGCCCAGCCGTCGAAGGCCCGTACGAGGGTGTCCTTGGCGCGGTCGTCCGGGGCGGCGGCGCCGGTGCCGCCGGCCGGGTCGGCGGACGTGCTCAGCGCCGCCCACCAGTAGCAGCGGCCGTGGCCGATGTCGATGAGGCCGAAACGCCGGTCGGTGCCCCAGTAGTGGCGGACGGCGCCGGTGGTGAGGCAAGGGTGCCGGAAGGGGACGATGCCGAGCCGGAAGAAGTAGCCGCTCTCGCGGACCGGTTCGGGACCGGTGAGGTGCCGTCGTACGGCCGAGTTGATGCCGTCGGCGCCGATCAGGAGGTCACCGGCCGCCGAACGGCCGTCCGTGAAGCGGACGGTGACTCCCCCGCGGCCGGTCTCGAAGCCCGCGGCGGTCGCACCGAGGTGGACGGGGCAGTCCCCGGCCTCCGCCAGCAGGGCCTCCTGGAGGTCGGAGCGGCTGAGGCAGTAACTGGGCGCGCCCGCCCGCTCGCAGGCGTCCGGGAACGGCAGGTCCCGGATCCGCCGGCCGCGCCGGTCCATGATCCGGAACGACTCCACGGACTGGCCTCGTTTGTCCAGGCCGAGGTCGATGCCGAATCCCGTCAGGGCGGTGACGGCGTTGCTCATGACCGAGAGGCCGGAGCCCGCCTCGCGCAGTTCGCCGGCGCGCTCGTACACCTCGACGTCGATGCCGACGCGCCGCAGCGCGACCGCGCACGTCAGTCCGCCGATCCCGGCGCCGATGACCAGGGCTTTCACGGGGCACCCGCGTATGCACCGGCTTCGGCACCGGCTTCAACACCGGCATCGGCCGGGGTTTCGGTACGGGTTCCGGTACGGGTTCCGGTGTCGGTGCTGATCAGCCGCGCGACCGTATCGGCCAGGTGTGCCACGTTCGGCTCCTCCATGAGCGTCAGATGGTCGCCGGGGACGGTGACGACGTGGATCCGGCCGCCGGTCATGGCGCTCCATCCGTTGCGGGGGTCCTGGTGCCGGGTCCGGGCGGCGCCGTGCAGGGCGGCCAGGGCGGCGGGCAGCGGCTGCTCGGCGCGGATCAGCGTGAGGTCGTGGTCCTCGCGCGGCGGCCGGTAGGCCAGCGTGGCCTGCCAGTTGGCGCGGTAGACGTCGTACAGACGGCGGACGACGGCGCCGGAGCTGCCGGCCGGCAGGACGCCGCTCTCGCTCGCGACGCGCGCCATGTACGCGAACTCCTCCTCCGGCGTGCCGAGTCCGGCGGGAAGGGTGCGGGCCGGTGAGGCACCGCCGTCGCGCGGCCAGAGCAGTTCGTGGAAGAACCACTCCGGCCTGGCGTCCTCGTCGTGCGGGGAACGCGGCCCCTGGTCCAGGGCGGTGGTGTCCAGCACCAGCAGGGCCGTCCGCTCCCCCGCGGCCCGCAGCCGGCGGGCGATCTCGAAGGCGACGAACCCGCCGAACGACCAGCCGCCGACGGTGTACGGGCCGTGCGGCTGCACCCTCCGCAACGCGGTGAGGTAGCTGTCCGCGAGGTCCTCCACCGTGCGCAGCGGGACGGTGCCGGGGTCGGCTCCCGCGGCCTGGAGGGCGTAGAGCGGCTGGTCGCCGGGGAGATGCCGGGCGAGACCGACGTAGCACAGCACGGTGCCGCCCATGGGGTGGACCAGGAACAGGGGCGGGCGGGTGCGGACGCGGGTGTCCCGCGGGCGGATCGGGACGAGGGGGTCGTACGAGGCGCTCGCGCCGCCGTCGCGCAGCCGGGCCGCGAGTCCGGCGGGGGTGGGCGCGGCGATGAGGTCCGCCAGGGGGACGTGCGTCCGGTAGCGCTGTTCGATGCGTACGACCAACCGCATCGCGGCCAGGGAGGTGCCGCCGAGGTCGAAGAGGCTGTCGTGCACGCCCACCGTGTCACGGCACAGCACGTCCGCCAGCATCTCGGTCAGCGCCCGCTCGTACGCGTCGCGCGGCCCGGCGGCGCCCGGCCCCGCGCCGTCGGGACCCGCGCCGCCCGGCGCCGCGCCGTTCGGGTCCGCGTCCCCGGGGCGGCCGGGGGCGGTCAGCGGGGTACGGCGCAGGGCGGCGTCGTCGCGCTTGCCGCTCGGGGTGAGCGGCCACCGGCCGATCCACTGGAGGTGCGCGGGGACCAGGTGGTCGGGCAGGCCGGCGCGCAGCCGCTCGCGGATGCCCGTCAGGTCCGCGTCCGTGCCGTCGCCGAGCAGGAAGGCGGCGAGGAAGGTCTCGCCGTCCGTGCGCCGGCGGGCCACGACCGCGGCGTCCCGCAGGCCGGGGCAGTGCTCCGTCAGGCCGGTGAGGGCGAGTTCCACCTCGGCCGGTTCCACCCGGAAGCCGCGCACCTTGACCTGGGCGTCGTCGCGGCCGAGGAAGACGACGTCGCCGCCGGGCAGCAGCATGCCGCGGTCGCCCGTGTAGTAGAGCCGGTCGTCCGGGCCCGCGAAGGGGTGCGGCCGGAACCGCTCCCCGGTCAGGTCCGGGCGGCCCTCGTAGCCGTCGGCGAGGAAGCCGCCGCCGAGGTGGAGGTCGCCCGGCACGCCGGGCGGCAGCGGGCGCATCCGTTCGTCCAGGACGTGCACCTCGGCCCCGTCGACCGCGCGGCCGATGGGCGGCAGCGCGGGGAAGGCGGCCGGGTCCCCGGTCATGGTGTACGCGGTGACCACGTGGGTCTCGGTCGGACCGTACTGGTTCTCCAGCACGGCGCCGGGGAGCGCGGCGCACAGCGCGCGGATCTCCGGGGTGACGCGCAGCTGCTCGCCGCACGTGATCATCACGCGCAGGGCGCGCGGGACGAGGTCCAGGGTGCGGGCGGCCTCGGCCAGTTGCTGGAGGGCCACCGGCGGGAGGAAGACCCGCTCGACGCGTTCCCGGTCGAGCAGGCGCAGCAGGGCGGGCATGTCACGCCGCTCGGCGTCGGCGGCCAGGCACAGGGTGCCGCCGGTGCAGAGCGTGGCGAAGATCTCCTGGAAGGAGATGTCGAAGCTGAGCGGCGCGTACTGCAACGTCACCCCGTCCGCCACCGCGCCGGCCGCCCCGGCCTGCCAGGCCACCAGGGCGGCCAGGGTGCGGTGCGGCATGGCGACGCCCTTGGGGGTGCCGGTGGAGCCCGAGGTGAACAGGACGTACGCGGTGTCCGTGGGCTTCGTCCGGTCCGGCTCCGGGCGGGCGGGACCGGATGCGGGGCCGGGTGCGGCCACCGACTCGGCGGGCAGCAGCAGCGCCGGGTCGCCCGCGAGATGCGCGTACGGGGCCTCGGCGACGACGCGGAAGGGCCGGGCCTGCTCCACCATCGTGGCCAGCCGGACGGCGGGATAGCCGACGTCCATCGGGACGACCGCGCAGCCCGCCCGCAGGACCCCGAGGAGGACGGCCATGGTCAGCGGGGACCGGTTCATGGCGATGCCGATACGGGCTCCGGGCGGGGCGCCCAGCGCGCACAGCCGCCCGGCCACGTTCCCGGCGGCCTCGGCCAGCCGGGCGTAGCTCCAGCGCTCCCCGCCCGCCACCACGGCGGTCGCGTCCGGGGTGCGGGCGGCCTGCGCGGCGAAGCGCGCCACGACGGTGGGGTGCGCGGCGGGGGCGGCGAGGACGGGCGGGGCCGCGAGGAACGCGAAGTCCGGCCTGCCGTAAGGCTGTTCCAGCATGCGGCGCAGGATGCCGAGGTAACCGGCCGCGAAGAGGTCGCCCTGCTCGGCCGGGAACGTCACGCCGTCGCAGTCGATCCGCAGCCACATGCCGCCGCCGTCCGGTTCGGTGACGGCGTTCACCAGGAGCCGGAAGTCGTTCTCCTCCCAGCTGCGGAACTCCCTGAGCCGCAGACCGGGCAGGCCGAGGACGTGGGACAGCTGGCGGAAGTGCACGTAGTTGAAGGCGGTGTCCAGGACGGGGCCGCCGTGGTCCTCCTGGACGGCGCTCAGCGGGCGGCGGCGGTACGGATGGCCGTCCTGTTCCTGGCGGAAACCCTCCCGGGCCACCTCCAGCCAGCTGTCCCGCGCGGTGTCCAGGCGCAGCGGTACGGCGTTGAGGAAGAGCCCGGCGACGCGTTCCGCACCGGCGAGTTCGGGGCGGCCGTGGGTGATCAGGCCGGTCGTCACGTCGCGGGTGCCGGCGAGCATGGCCAGGGTCAGGGCGTGCGCCGCGAAGAGCACGGACTTCACGGGCAGCGCGTGTCCGGCCGCGAACCGCCGCACCCGCCGGGCGAGGTCGTCGGGCAGGTCGACCCGCCGCGAGGCCGGGGGGTGGCCGGTACCGGGCAGGTGACCGCCGGGCCGCTCGCCACCCAGGGGCAGGTGGGGTGAGAAGGACTCGATCGGCAGGGGTTCACAGCCGGCGAGCTTCTCCTGCCAGTAGCGCCGGGCCTCCCGCGAGCGCAGGGCGTCGCGCTCCAGGGGTACGTAGGCCGCCGGGGAGGGAGGCGTCGTGCCGTCCACGGGGCGGGTGTCCAGGCCCAGGGCGTGGGCGTAGTCCTGGAGGAGTTCCTGGAGCAGGGTGGCGACGCTGCCGCCGTCGAGGAGCGCGTGGTGGAAGCTGACGACGAGGTCCACGGTGCCGGGCGGGCGGACGTGGGCGCGGAACAGGTACAGCGGTGCCCGCTCGAACACGTAGGGGTGACGGCGGCGCCGCTCGATGTGCGCGCACACCTCGGCCTCGGCCGCCGCGTCGTCCAGCGGGCGCAGGTCGGCGACCTCCAGGCCGCCGTGCACCCGGGCGTGGACGACCTGAAGCGGTTCGGCTCCGGCGAGGTCGAAGGCCGAGCGCAGCGCCGGGTGCCGGGCCGTCAGCCGGGTGAAGGAGCCGCGGAACTCCGCCTCGTCCCAGGGCATGTCGAGGGTGTAGCGGAAGACGTCACGGTAGCGGGCCGAGGTGTCGTGCCTGCGGCTGTGGTAGAGCATGCCGAGCTGGAGGCGGGTCAGCGGCCAGGCGTCCTCGGCGTCCCGGAGACGGGGGCGGTCGACGTCGGCGACGAGGGCGAACGGGGCCGGGACGGCCTCGGGTCCGGGGCGGGGGCCGGGGGCGGGGCCGGCCGCGGGTTCGGTGCCGCCCGCGGTCGCGGGGGCGGGTGCGGGGTGGGTCTCGGTGTGTGCGGCGAGGCCGGCCACCGTGGGGTGGCGCAGCAGGTCGGTGAGCGAGAAGCGCAGACCGTGGGCCTCCGCCCCGGCGCGCACGCGGAGCATGGTGATCGAGTCGCCGCCGAGGGCGAAGTAGTCGTCGTGGATCCCGACCGCGGGACGGTCCAGGACGCGGGCCCAGACCTCCGCCAGGACGGCCTCGGTACGGTCGCGCGGCCGCCCGTCCGGGGCCCCGCCCGGTACGGCGGCCGAGGCGGTGTCCCGGGGGGTGCCGTGCGGGGCCGGGAGCGCGGCGTGGTCGGTCTTGCCGTGGGGGGTCAGGGGAACGGCGCCGATCCGGGTGAAGGACGCCGGGATCATGAACTCCGGGAGCTTCCGGCCGAGTTGTTCGCGCAGCGGCACCGTGTCGAGCGGGGTGCCGGCGACGTAGTAGGCGGCCAGGACGGTTCCCCGGCCGGGGGTGGCACGGCCCACCACGACGGCGTCCCGGACACCGGGCACCGTGCGCAGGGCGGCGGCCACCTCGCCGGGCTCCACACGGTTGCCCCGGATCTTGACCTGGCCGTCGAGCCGGCCGAGGTACTCCAGTTCGCCGTCCGCGAGCCAGCGCGCCAGGTCCCCGCTGCGGTAGAGGCGGCCACCGGGCACGAACGGGTCGTCGCCGAACCTCTCGGCGGTCAGCTCCGGGCGGCCGAGATACCCCCGGGCGACACCGGCGCCGCCGATGCACAGCTCCCCGGCCGCTCCCACGGGCTGCGGCAGGTCGTCGGCGCCGAGGACGTACAGCGCGGTGTTGTCGATGGGCCGGCCGATGGGCACCCGTGCGATGCGGTGGGCGGGGTCCGCCGGGCAGTCGTGGGACGAGACGTCGACCGTGGCCTCGGTGGGGCCGTACAGGTTCACCAGGCGTACCGGGTGCCCGGCGCCGGCCTCCCGGCGGGACAGCCCGGCCAGGCGGTTGAACCGCTCGACCAGGGCGGCCGGCAGTGCCTCACCGCTGCAGAAGACGTACCGCAGGGTCCGGATGTCCGCGCGGGAGGCCGCCGACTCCGCCAGCAGGTCGAGGAACGGGCCGAGCATCGAGGGGACGAAGTGCACGGCGGTGACCCGGTGCGCGCGGATCGCCCGCAGGACCTCGCGCGGGTCCCGCCGGCCGCCGGGCGGCAGCACGGTCACGGCCGCGCCCTCGACGGCCCACCAGAACAGCTCCCACACCGAGACGTCGAAGGAGACGGGTGTCTTCTGCAGGAGGACGTCGCGTTCCCCGAGCGGGTAACGGCGCTGCATCCACGCCAGGCGGTTGACCACGCTGCGGTGCTCGACCATGACGCCCTTGGGCCGGCCGGTGGAGCCGGAGGTGTAGATGACGTAGGCGAGGTCCCGGGGGCCGGCGAGCGGCTCGACCGGCGCCCCGCTGCCGGTCAGCAGGCTGCCGACGCGCCGCACGGAGACCTCGGCGGGCAGGCCGGCGGGTGCGTCGGCGGGTGCGTCGGCGGGCGTGTCGTCGTCGACGATCACCACCTTGGCGCGGCTGTCGCGCAGCAGGAACGCCACCCGTTCGGCCGGGTGGCCGGGGTCCACCGGTACGTAGGCGCCGCCGGACTTGAGGACGCCGAGCAGCACGGCCGGCAGCCGCGGGCCCGGCCGCGTCAGCACCGCGACCCGGTCGTCCGGGCCGACGCCCTCCGCGCGCAGGGCCCGCGCGACACGGTTGGCGTCCTCGTCGAGCCGGGCGTAGGTCAGCGTCTCCCCCGGCGCCGCGACGACGGCGGTCCGGTCCGGCCGGCGGGCCGCCTGCTCCTCGAACAGTCCGTGCAGGGTGGCCCGGTCCGCGTACGGCACCCGCCAGCCGCGGGCCCGTCCGGCGGTGAGGTCGCGGTACTCGGCCGGTGTGAGCATGGGGAGTTCGGACAGGGGGCGGTCCAGCAGGTCCGGTCCGTGTGCGAGGAGCGTCCTGAGGTGACCGGCCGCGGCGGCGACGGGGAAGTCCGCGTCGAAGACGTCGAGGGCGTGGTCCAGGTCGACGCGCAGACCGGCCGGGCCGTCGCCCGGGCCGGCCGGGGACACCAGCACGCCCAGCGCGTCCTGGTCGTGCGAGGGGGCCAGCAGGGTCCTGCGCCGCACCGTCTCCGGGACCCGCTCCGCCCCGGGGGCCGGGTCCGGGGACCGGTCCGGCCGGGACCAGTTCAGGAAGGAGAGCGTCACGTCGAAGAGCTGCCGCGGGCCCTGGGCCGGCACGGCCGACGCGGGCGCTTCCCGCAGGATGTCGCCGAGTGCGAGCCGCTCATGGCGCCGGAGCACGCGCGTCGCGTCCTGGATCCCGGCGAGCAGGTCCCGCAGGGTACGGCCGCCGGGTGCCGCGATCCGCAGCGGCAGGGTGTTGGCGAACTGACCGAGCACGTCCCTGTGGCGCTCCGCCGGACGGTTCAGGAAGGGGACGCCGAGGACGACCTCGTCGCTGCGGTGCAGGCGGGCCAGGTACACGCCGAGCAGGGCGGCGACGTACGTGAACGGCCAGTGGCCCGCGGCACGGACCCGGCCGACGAGGTCACCGTCGATCACGAACGAGTGCCGGCCGCGGGCGCGCGGACCGGCCGCCGTCCCGGAGGTCTGCGTTCCGGGAGTCTCCGTCCCGGGGGCCGCCGCGCGGGTGAAGAGCGCCGGTGTCACGCCGTGGAGGTACTCCCGGTAGAACGCCCGGTCGCGGTCGCCGTCCGCACCGGCGCGGTAGGCGGCCTCCTCCTCGACGAACGCCAGGTAGGAGGAGGCTCCGCCGGCGCCGTCCCGCGGACCGCCGGACGGCACCCGCGCGTAGTCGTGGAGGATCTCGCGGCCCAGCCGGTCGAGGGTCCAGCCGTCGGCGACGATGTGGTGCGCCTTGATGTGCAGATGGGTGACGTCCGGGCTCTCCAGGAGCAGGGTGGCCTCGGCCAGGGGGCCGCCGGTGAGGGGCAGCGCGCGGGCCAGCGAGTCGCGCATCCACGCGGCGCAGGCGGTGACCGGGTCGGGTTCGTGCGAGAGATCGACGACGGCGACCGGCACCCGCTCCCCCGTCACGCGCTGCACGGGAACGCCCGCGTCGTCGGCGAACCGCAGCCGGAACGTCTCGTGGCGGTACAGCCCGCGTTCCGCGCACGCGGCGAGCCTGCCGTGGTCGAGCCCGCCCTCCAGACGCTCGTGGAGGACGCAGTTGAACTGCGGTGACTCCGGAGCCCGGCAGCCGACGGCCCAGATGTCCCGCTGGTACGCGGTGAGCGGGTGCGACGCGGGCGGGTGCGGGGTGAGCGGGTGCGGCGTGAGCGGGTGCGGCGTGAGCGGGTGCGGGGTCTGCTGGTTCATGCTCACCTGGGGAGGTTTCCTTCGAGCCGTACCGGGATCTCCCGGTGCCCGTTGAAGATGAGGGACGGCAGGGGTGTCAGGGATCCGGGCGCGACGGCGAGGCCGAGGCCGGGGAACCGGGAGAAGAGCGCGGACAGCGCGATCCGGCCCTCCAGGCGGGCGAGTTCGGCACCCAGGCAGTAGGTGGGGCCGAGGCTGAAGGCCAGGTGGTCGCGGGCGGTGGTCCGGGTGAGGTCGAAGAGCTCCGCGTCCGGGCCGTGCACCCCGGGGTCACGCCCGGCCGCGGCGTAGTTGATGACGAGGGCGTCGCCCGGCGAGAACGTCAGCCCGGTCGGCTCGTCGTACAGCTCCTCGGTGGGGAAGCGCATCATGAAGCTGGCCACCGGAGCCTGGTGGCGCAGGGTCTCCTCCACCACCTGGTCCCAGCCGACCCGTCCGGACACGGCCAGGTCCCGCTGGTCCGGGTGCGTGAGCAGGGCGACCACGGCATGGTCCAGCAGATTCGCCGTGGTCCCGTACCCGGCGCCGAGCACCATCCAGATGTTGTCGGCCAGTTCACGCTCGTCGAGCAGGCCCCGGTGGTGGGCGTCGAGCAGGGCACTGGCGATGTCGTCACCGGGGTGCCGGGTCTTGATCACCAGCAGCTCGGCGAGGAGCCGTTCGGCCTCGGCCGCGTTCGCGTCGGCCTGCCCGGTGGTCAGATCGGTGGTGAACACGGTGTCGTTGACGGCCTGGAACCTGTCGTGCATGGTCTCCGGCAGGCCGACCAGTGCGGTGACCGTCCGCCACGGCAGCCGCGCGGCGAAGTGCCTCCGCAGGTCCACGACCCCGTCGGGGGCCGCGGCGGCCGCCTCGGCGAGGTCGTCCAGCAGCGTGGCGGCGGTCTCCTCGAGCCACGGGGCGAGGGCCCGTACGCGGCGGGCGGCGAACGCGGGGACCAGCGGCTGGCGCATCCGGGTGTGGTCGGGCCCGTAGGCGGTCTGGACGGTGCGGATGTCGACCCAGATCCGCAGCGGCCAGTCGGCGGGCAGGCCGCCGTCGCGGAGGGCGGGCCAGTGCCGGCGGGCGTCCTTGGAGATGCGGGGGTCGACCAGCAGCCGCCGGACGAGGCCCGGGTCGGTCACCGACCACGCCGGTACGCCACCGGGCAGCTCGACCCGGGCGGCGGGCCCCAGAGCGCGCAGCGCCCCGGCTTCGCCGTGCAGGTCGGCGGCGCTGCCGTCCAGCCGGTAGGGGCAGCGGGTCCGGAGGGAGGGGGAGGACATGCTTCACGACCTCGACGGCGACTGGAGGGGCTGGCGGGGCTGACGTGACGGGAGGCGGCCGGTGGGGCCGGGGGCCGGAGGGCCGGGGCTGAAGGGGCGCCCCGGGACGAGGACGCCCGGGACCGGGCATGGCCGGGTCCGGAGACGGACAGCGGACGGCGGTCAGAGGCGGACGGCGGTCAGAAGTCCGTAGCGGAGCTGGGGGACCTCGCCGAAGAACCACGCGCCCAGCTCGGCCGCCGTCTCCATCTCGCGCGCCTCCCGGCCGTCGAGTTCGCGGGCGGCCTCCCGCCAGCAGCGGATCATGCTGTCGTAGGAGGGCCGGACGTTCTCGGTGATGTCGGTGTGGTCCACCACTTTCAGCCCGGCTTCCTGCAGCTGCTCCCGGTAGCCGTCGGTGCTCAGCGAGAACTTGAAGAACGCGTACGCCTCGGTCATACGGGCGGCGTCCGCTGCGCCGAGCTCGCCTTCGAGGCGGTGCTCGGCGATGACCAGCCGTCCGCCGGGGCGCAGGACCCGTGCGAGGTGGCCGATGGCCGCGTCCTGGTCCTTCATGTGCATCAGGGACTCGATGGCGTACGCACCGTCGAACGACTCGTCCGCGAAGGGCAGTTCCATGGCGTCGGCCAGCTGGAAGGCGGCCCGGCCGGGCAGGTCCGGCGACTGCGGGCGGCCGGCGGCCACGCCGATCTGGTAGTCGCTGACGCTGACGCCGGTGATCCGGACGGCGTGCCGGGCGATGATGCGCGCCGCGGTGCTGCCGTGGCCGCAGCCCACGTCGAGGAGGTGCTGGCCCTCGGCCGGTTCGAGGCGTTCGGTGACGAGGTCCGTCAGCCGGTCGGTCGCCGCCCGCATGGAGCTGTCGTCCGCGGCGTCGTCCCAGTAGCCGACGTGGATGTTGCCGCCGAGCGCACGGTCGTACACGTCCGTGTGGCGGTCGTAGAAGGTTCCCACTTCGCCGGACGTGTGAGGGGGTCGCGTCAGCATCAGATGGCCTTTCACGCAGGTGGGGGGGCGGGCGGCGGTGCGGGAGGCCGGTCACGCCGGGTTCCGCGCACACCGCAACCGCGCCCGGAGCGTGCGCCGGGACGCGGTCGCGGTAGGTACCGGATCGGGCGGGTCGGCTCAGACGTGCCCGAAGAACAGGCTGCCGGGCGCGTCCGGATCGTTCGAGAGGAAGTGCTCGCGCACCGCGCGGATGAACTCGTAGCGGGAGATCACGCCGTCGCCGTCGGTGTCCAGCTTGGTGAACATGTCCATGGCGTCCGGCGCGTCGCTCTTCCACACGTCCCGCAGGAAGCGCGCGAACTCGTCCTTGCTGATCTCGTTGTCACCGTCGACGTCGATGACGTCGAAGATGGCGTGGCCGCCGCCCTCGGTCACGTTGAGGCGGCTGGTGTCGATGACCGCGAGGCGGTTGGCGGTGACGAACTGGTCCTTCGTGAGCCGGTCGCCGTCCACGCCCGCGTGGCGCAGCAGCTCCAGCCAGTAGATCTGGCAGAAGGTCTGGAGCGCCCTCGCCCGGCGGTCGTCCTTGCCGAGGCCGTAGGCCTGGATGTAGCGGTCGGCGAGTTTCTGGTAGTCCGACCAGTCCAGGTAGCCGTCGTGGTTGGCGTCCATGACGTCGAACGTGCGTTCCAGCTTGACGGTGATGATGTCGTGCGTGGCCGTGGCCATGTTTCCTCCTCGGGGGACGAAGGGGAATGTCCCGGACAACCATCACTTGCATGATTTCCGGGCACAACCGGACGAAAGGTATTCATACCGGCTTTCACCCCTTCGGCCGCATCCCCGTGCGCGTCGCCCCGGCGCTTCTCCCCGCATCCTTCTACTCTGGGCCGGCCGGACCCGCCCAAGGGGGCATGCACCCGGCATCTCATGCATCTCACGCACCTCGCGCATCTCGCCCGTACCGCGAGGAACCGGCCCCCGGACTGGAGCAATCACGTGTCGAGACCGTCGGGGCCCATGGCACCCGCAGGCCGGGCCGTACTGATCACCGGAGCCTCTTCCGGGCTGGGGGAGGCCTGCGCGCTCCATCTGTCCCGGGTGGGTTTCCACACCCTCGCCGGGGTCCGCCGCCCCGAGGACGGGGAGCGGCTGCGGACGGCCGCCGCCGGACGGCTGACGCCGGTGCTCCTCGACGTGACGGACGAGAAGTCGGTCCGGGCCGCCGCGGACGGGGTCACCGGGCTGACCGGCGGGGCCGGACTGTGGGGCCTGGTCAACAACGCGGGCATCGCGGTCACGGCTCCGCTGGAGTGCGTCCCGCCGGAGCTGATGCGCCGGCAGCTCGACATCAACGTGCTGGGCCAGCTGCACATGGTGCAGGGATTCCTGCCGCTGCTGCGCGCCGGTGCCGGACGGATCGTCAACGTGTCCTCGGGCCTCGGGAACGTCGCGCTCCCCTACCTCGGCCCCTACGCCGCCTCCCAGTTCGCCAAAGAGGCGCTCAGCGACGCGCTCCGCCGCGAGCTCGCCCCGCAGCGGATCCCCGTCACGGTGATCCAGCCGGGGGCGGTCCTGACGCCGCTCTGGTCCAAGATGTCCGAGGTGGGCAACCGGGCGCTGGAGAGCGCGCCGCAGCCGGTCCAGGAGCTCTACCGCGGCCCGTTCCTGGGGTTCATGCAGGCCAACGAGGCATCCGCCCGCGCCAGCCGTACGACGCCCGGCGACGTCGCCCGGGTGGTCTTCCGGGCGCTGGTCGCCGAACGGCCCCGGACCCGCTACACCGTCGGCCGGGACGCGGCCGGCAGCCGGGTGCTGGCGAGACTGCTGCCCGACCGGGCGCTGGACCGGATCTTCGGCGGGTCCCCGGCGTGGACGCGCCTGAGGGACTGACCCCGACACAAGGAGGACGACGTGGAGTTCACCGTGACCGTGGAGATCCCCCAGGGCTCCCGCAACAAGTACGAGATGGACCACACGCTGCACCGCATCCGGCTGGACCGTCTGCTGTTCACCTCCACCAAGTACCCGGCCGACTACGGCTACATCGACGGCACCCTCGGCCGCGACGGCGAGCCGCTGGACGCGCTCGTCCTGACCGGCGACCCCACCTTCCCCGGCTGCGTCGTCGAGTGCCGGGCGGTGGGCATGTTCTGCATGACGGACGAACACGGTCCGGACGAGAAGGTGCTGTGCGTTCCCGCCCACGACCCCCGCTACGCGACCGTGCGGGACATCGGGGACATCTCCGAGTTCGACCGGCTGGAGATCACCCACTTCTTCGAGGTCTACCAGGACCTGGAGCCCGGCAAGTCCGTCGAGGGCTCCCACTGGGACGGCCGGGACGCGGCGTACGCGGAGATCGAGGCGTCCCGCCGGCGCGCGGTCGGCGCAGGCCCCTCCCCCTCTCCCACTTCCTCCTCTGCTCCCGCGCCCGGCGAGGAGGCGTGAGCGGCCCGGAGCGGGCGGCAGCCGGGCCGTGAGGGCGGCTCCCGGGGAACTTTCCGGCGGTCAGGGCGGTCATAGCCTGTGCCGAAAGGATTCAGCCAGGAAAGGATCCACCGATGATCGTTTTTGGCACCAAGGGATACCTCTACCAGCTCGCCGTGCTCACGCTCGTGTGCGGCCGGTGCGGAAACCCCGCCGCGCACACGCTCCGCAAACGCGTCACGAAGTTCACGCTGTTCTTCGTACCGCTGTTCCCGCTGTCGGTGAAGTACGCGACGCAGTGCACGTTCTGCGGCGCGGAACAGAAGGTGACCCGGGAACAGGCGGAACAGCTCCGGTCCCGGTCCGCCTCCGGCCAGGGCGGCCCGGCCTCCGGCATGCCGCAGCAGCAGCCCTACCAGCAGCCCTGAGCCCCGGTCGCGGGGAGCGGATCCGGCCGTCCTGCACGGACATCATTTGTGAGCCAAGATGGTGTTCGGCCTGATTGCTCCTGAAAGGGGCCAGCGATGGCTGTGGAAATACCTCCCCTCCTCAAGCCCTCCAAGCTCAGAAGCCGTGGAGGCCTGCTGGGTGAGTGCCTGGCAGAATTCCTGGGGACCTTCGTCCTCATCTCGTTCGGATGCGGGGTCGTGGCCATGGCCGTCGCGGCGCTGCCCGGGTCCGGGCGCGCGGCGACGCCCACGACGATCTTCCTCGCCGCCGGTGACTGGCTCCTGATCACCTGGGGCTGGGCCCTGGCCGTGACCTTCGGCATCTACGTGGCCGGCGGTGTCAGCGGCGCCCATCTGAACCCGGCGGTGACACTGGCGTTCGCCGTACGCCGCAAGTTCTCGTGGCTGAAGGTGGTGCCCTACTGGGTGTCACAACTGCTCGGCGCCCTCGCCGGGGCGTCGCTGGTCTATCTCGTCTACCACAACGCGATCAAGGCCTTCGACGACGCCTCGCAGCCCCCCAAGGTCGGCGGCCACACACTCGCCACGTTCTCGATCTTCTCCACCTTCCCGGCGCCGTACTTCCACGGCGGCAACTGGGGACCGCTGGTCGACCAGATCGTCGGTACGGCCTTCCTGGTCATGCTGGTCGTCGCGGTCATCGACGCGCGCAACACCGCCGTCGGGGCCAACCTCGGCCCGTTCATCATCGGCCTGGTCGTCGCCGCGATCGGCATGTCCTACGGGGCGAACGCCGGCTACGCCATCAACCCCGCCCGTGACTTCGGGCCCCGGCTGTTCACCTGGTTCGCCGGCTGGAAGAGCTTCGCGTTCCCGGGGGACGGGGCATGGTTCAGCGGCTACTGGTGGATCCCGATCGTCGGCCCGCTGATCGGCGGCGTGATCGGCGTGCTGATCTACGACCTCTTCATCGGCGACATCCTGCACGCCCGCCTCCAGCTGGGCGAGCTGCCGGAGCCGGGACGCACGCGGCCCACGGTCGACGAGGGCTGACGGGAGCCACGCGCCGTCCGGCCCCGGCGGCCGGCCCCGGCCGACCACGATGTCCGGGTGCGGTGTCCGGGTGCTCTTCCGCGGTGGGACCAATCCCGCGGTCACACGGAATCGGATTACGTCCGAAGACGTCGTGACCGCGGAGGGTGCCGTGAAAGAGGCCGTGTACATCGGTCGAGATCCGTCGGCGGGGCCGGATCTCGAAGAACTGCTGGGGCGGGTGGCCCTGGGCGACGAGGACGCGTTCGCCGCCGTCTACGACGCCGTGGCCGGCCGGGTGCTGGGGGTGGCACGCGCGGTGCTGCGGGACCAGGCGCAGTCGGAGGAGGTCGCCCAGGAAGTGCTGGTCGAGGTGTGGCGCACCGCTCCCCGGTTCAGCCCCGAGCGCGGCACCGCCGTCAACTGGATCCTCACGCTCGCGCACCGCCGCGCCGTGGACCGCGTGCGCTCGGTGGAGGCCGCGGCCGTACGGGACCACAGGGCCGCCCTGCTGGACCGGACACCGGAGTACGACGAGGTCACCGAGCAGATCGAGACCCGCCTCGAACGCGAACAGGTACGGCGCTGTCTGCGCGGGCTGACCGGGATCCAGCGGCAGGCCCTGGAGCTCGCCTACTACCGGGGGCTCACCTACCGTCAGGTGGCCGAGGCCCTGAGGCTGCCGCTCGGCACGGCCAAGACCCGTCTGCGCGACGGGCTGATCAGGATGCGCGACTGCCTGGGAGTGACCGCATGACCACCGCCGACCTGCACCGGCTGAGCGGTGCCTACGCCCTGCACGCGCTGTCCGAGGACGAACGCGACGCCTTCGAACGCCATCTGACCGGCTGTGAGGCGTGCGCACAGGAGACCGCCGAACTGTGCGCGACCGCCGCCCGGCTGGGCCTGGCCGCGTCGGCCGTGCCCCGCCGCGAGATGCGGGACCAGGTCCTGCGCCGGATCACCACCGTCCGCCAGGAGACGCCCCGCGCCGCCGGGCCCGTCGGCTCCCCCGGCCGGCCCGGGGCGCGGCGGGCGAGGCTGCTGTCCCGGTGGGCGCTGGCCGCCTGCCTCGCCGCGGCCGCCGCCCTCGGCGGCACGGCCGTCCGGCAGCACGACCGCGCCGAGACCGCCCTGGCGCGGGCCCGGGCCGCCGAACGGGGGGCGGCGGAGATCGCCGACGTGCTCTCCGCGCCGGACGCCAGGACCCGCGCCGGCACGCTGTCCGGCGGCGCGACCGGCAGCGTCGTCGTCTCCCGCAGCAGAGACAGGGCGGTGTTCGTCGTCTCCGGCCTGCCGCGCCCGCCCGCCGGGAAGGTGTACGAGCTGTGGTTCGACGACGGCGGCACGATGCGCTCCGCCGGCCTGCTGGACCCGGGCCGCGGTGACCAGACGGTGCTGATGCGGGGAGCCGTCGGCGGCTCGTCGGGCATGGGCGTCACCGTCGAACCGTCGGGCGGCTCCCCGCGGCCCACGGCCCCGCCGCTGGCCCTGATGAGCTTCGCCACCTGACACGGACGTCCGGTACGGGCCCCGTCGCCTCCTCCGACGGGGCCCTTTCCCTTTCCCCGGCGCCCGGAATGCTTTTCTCGCCCCTTCAAGGCATACGGAGCCGATGCCCTTTCGGATGGGTCCGGGAAAAACATTCACCGGATCGAGCGAATGACCAATCCGGCGGCCTTTCCGGACCGGATTCCCCACGTGACCGAAACCGAGACCGACACCGACGCCCATGAGGGCGGCAGCGCGAAGAAAGCGCGGGCCACGCGCCGCCGGACGCTTTTCGGCCTGGGCGCGCTGAGCGGTGTGCTGGCCGGGGCCGCGGCGCTCGCCGTCGCCGAGCTGGTGTCGGCCGCCGTACGGCCGCAGGCGGGTCCGGTGGTGGCCGTCGGCGGGGCGGCCGTCGACCGCACCCCGGCCGCGGTGAAGGACTGGGCGATCAGGAATTTCGGGACCGGTGACAAACTGGTGCTCGAATCGGGAATTCTCGCCACGCTCGCCCTTTTCTTCATCACGTTGGGAATTCTCGCGCTGCGCTTCCGGCGCGGCGGTTCCGCGGGCGTTCTCGTATGCGGTGCGGTGGGTGCGGCGGCGGCCGTCGGGCGGCCCGATTCCACCGGATTCCCCGACGCGCTGCCCTCCGTGGCGGGGGCCGTCGCCGGAGCGGTGCTGCTGTACGTCCTCACCGGCCGGCTCACGACCGCCCCGGCGCGCACCGGGGGGACGGCAACTGCCGGGTCGCCGGGCCGGGACCGGCGGGGGTTCGTGACGGCGGCCGGCGCCGCTGCCGTCGCGTCCGCCTCGGCGGGGGTGCTGGGCCGGTACCTGAACGCCGCCGCCGGGGGTGACGCGGTCGCCTCCCGGCGCTCCGTACGGCTTCCCGCGCCCGGCTCGCCCGCCGGGCCCGTGCCCCGGGGCGCCGGGCTGCGGATCCCCGGCGTCAGCCCGTTCACCACCCCGAACAGCGCCTTCTACCGGGTCGACACCGCCCTCGTGGTCCCGAGGATCGACGCCACGTCCTGGCGGCTGCGCATCCACGGCAAGGGCGTGACCCGGCCGGTCACCCTCTCCTACGACGACCTGCTCCGCCGTGAACTGGTCGAACGCGACATCACCCTCACCTGCGTGTCCAACGAGGTCGGCGGACCCTATGTGGGCAACGCCCGCTGGACCGGGGTGCGGCTGGCCGGCCTGCTGGCCGAGTGCGGGGTACGGCCTCCCTCGCGGGGCGGTCCGGCCGACCAGCTGGTGGCCCGCTCGGTGGACGGCATGACCCTCGGCAGTCCCGTCGAGGAGGTCATGGACGGCCGCGACGCCCTGCTCGCCGTCGGTATGAACGGCGAACCCCTTCCCTTCGCCCACGGTTTCCCCGTCCGCATGGTCGTCCCCGGACTCTACGGCTACGTGTCCGCCTGCAAATGGATCCAGGACATCGAGCTGACCTCCTTCGCCGCCCACGACCCCTACTGGGTGAAGCGGGGCTGGGCCCGCCGGGCGCCGGTCAAGACCCAGTCCCGTATCGACACGCCCCGGCCCTTCGCCCGTCCGAAAGCCGGCACCGTCATGGTCGCCGGGGTCGCCTGGGCCCAGCACCGCGGCATCGACAAGGTCGAGGTACGCATCGACGACGGCCCCTGGCAGCAGGCCCGGCTCGCCGCCGAGGACACCCGTGACACCTGGCGCCAGTGGTCCTTCCCCTGGCAGGCCGTCAAGGGCACCCACACCCTCACCGTGCGCGCCACGGACCGCACCGGCCGGCCGCAGACCGGGCAGCGTGCCCGCACCCTCCCCGACGGCGCCAGCGGACGGCACTCCGTCGTGGTCACCGTCGAGTGACCCCCTCAGCCACTTCTTTCCTCCCGCACATTCGCCCATCCATGCAGCGCACGCTGCGTATGCCGACAGGAGAACCCTCATGAACACCCGTCTCCGCCGTACCGCCGTGACCCTTGCCGCCGCGGCCGTCCTGCCCCTCGCGCTCAGCGCCTGCTCCGGCAGCAGCAACGGCGGCGGCAGCGACTCCGGCACGTCGTCGTCCGCCGCGAAGGCGTCCGCCACCGCCTCCGGCGACAGCATGGCCGGCTCCGGCAGCACCGCGTCCGCGGCGGACCGGCCGTTCGGCACCGCCTGCTCGGCGGTGCCGAAGACCGGCGCCGGTTCCTTCGACGGGATGGCCCAGGACCCGGTGGCGACGGCCGCCTCCCACAACCCGGCGCTGTCCACGCTGGTCTCCGCCGTCCAGAAGGCCGGCCTCGTCGACACCCTCAACAACGCCCAGGGCATCACGGTGTTCGCCCCGACCAATGACGCCTTCGCCAAGATCCCCAAGGCCACCCTCGACAAGGTGCTCAACGACAAGGCGCAGCTGACGAAGATCCTCACCTACCACGTCGTCGGCAGGAAGCTCACGCCGAAGCAGCTGGAGAACGGCTCCTTCGAGACCCTGGAGAAGTCGAAGCTCACCACCTCCGGCATGGGCGAGTCCTACACGGTGAACGACTCCGCCAAGGTGGTCTGCGGCCATGTCAAGACCGCCAACGCCAACGTCTACATCGTCGACACGGTGCTGATGCCCGCGTCCTGACGGGCCGTCCGCCGCCCACCGCCCGGTCCGGCGGTGGGCGGTGGGCGGCGGAGGCCGTGCGGCGGGGCTGCCTCAGGCCGCCAGGGCCGCGGCCGGTTCCTCCGCCGCGTCCAGCAGGCCCATCAGGGTCGCGCGGGCGCGCGCGACCCTGGAACGGACGGTGCCGACCGGGCAGGCGCTGACCTCGGCCGCCTCCGCGTACGGCAGGCCGAGGAGCTGGGTCAGGACGAACGCCTCCCGGCGCTCCTCCGGCAGGACGGCCAGCAGGTCGAGCAGCGCCACCCCGTCGTCGAAGCCCGGCAGGCCCCGCGGCTGGGCCCGCTCCACGGCGATCTGCCAGTCCGGCGCGTCGGACAGGCGGGGCCGGGCGGCGGCGTGACGCCAGCTGTCGACGACCGCCCGGCGGGCGATGGACAGCAGCCAGGAGCGCGCCGAGGAACGGCCCTCGAAGCGGTGCAGGCTGCCGAGCGCGCGCAGGAAGGTGTCCTGTGCCAGGTCGTCGGCGGCCTGGGGGTCGCCGCACAGGTGGGTGACGTAGCGGCGGACGTCGGGATGCAGGGCGCGGACGAACCGTTCGACGGCGTCGGCGTCCCCGCCGCGGGCGGCCAGCGCCCACGCGGTGACCGAGTCGTCAAAGGACGCGAAGCGCGGATCGTCCGCGACGGGCGGGGCGGGCAGGGCAGGGGTGATCACGTGGTGTCCTTCTCGGGATCCGTGACCCGGGCCGGGGCGTGCGAGGGCGCGGCGGTCCGGTGAGCGGTGAGTCGGCCCTACGGCGCGGCCCGGCGGCGCGCCGCACACGGGTGCGGCGCGCGCAGCACCTGCGGTGCCTGCGGGGGCGTACGGCCGACGTCCGGGGCGCGACCGGCGCGGCCCGGGAATCCGGCTGTCGTCAGACGACAGCGGTGCCCGTCGGAGGACCGCGCGAGGTGAGCGCGTCGGCGAGAAGGAGGAGCCCCGGTGCCCGGTCCGAGCGCGGGCGCCGGGGGCGGCACCGGGGCCGGTCCGGCACGGCCGGCAGGGCGAGGAGCAGCCGCAGCGGTGCCGCGAGCCGTCCGGCCACGGCGCGCAGGACACGGAACGCGGCCCGCTCCCCGTACGCCAGCCACACCCCGGTGAGCAGGGCGGCGAGGAGGTGGGCCGCGAACATGCCGAGCGTCATCGCGACGGCACCGCCCGCGGAACCCGCGTGCCCCGTCCCGGCCGTCCAGGCCAGGTGGTCCATGTGCTCCGCAGAGGGCATGGGGGCCATGGGGACGTGGGGATCCATGGGGGTCATGGGCATCGACCCCATGTCCGGGCCCATGCCCATGTTCATGCTCATACCGGTGCCCGTCGGAGGCGTTCCTCCGGTCGGCACGGCCGGCGCCCCCGGCTGCGCCAGCGAGAACGCGGTGTGCAGCGCCGTCTGTGCCGCGACCACCACCGCCACGATCAGCGGCAGCCCGCGCTCGCGTCCCGCGAGGGCCCAGCCGGCGGCGCCGGTGACGGCCGTCGCGGCGGCCGTCACCCCGGCGGGCACGGCCGCGCCGGACATCATGACGTGGCCCAGGGCGGCGAGCAGCACGCACACGGCCGCGAACACCGCGGCCCGTACCGTGCGAGACAACCACCCTGCTGTCATGGCGCCTCATCCTCGCATCCGGGCTCCGGCCGTCGTACGGGGGTACGGACGACACGCTTCCCGTGTTCAGGGGGTCAGGTCCCCCGGTGCCACCACCACCGCGAGGCTCCTGACCGCCCCGCCGTGCTCGAAGTACAGGGTGAACGGCACGAGGTCGCCCGTCCGCCAGGACGCGCCGGACGTCAGCGTGACGTCCAGTCCCACCGGTGACATCACCACCCTGCTCCCCGCGCGGACGGCGACCGAGGCCACCGTCTCCCGGTAGGCGGTCCCGTGCCCGGTCATCCGGTGCCGGCTCAGCTCGGCGTCACCGCCGCCGCTGCCGTCCCCGGCGCCGCGGGACACCGTGACCCCGGTCAACCGGTCGTCCGAGCCGCCCGTGTTGGCGAGGTCGAAGAAGGCGGCGGTCTCCGCTCCCGCGCCGCCGTACGGGAGGAACACCCGCCCGGCGGTGACGGTGATCCGGGCCGGGCCGCCCGCCTTCCCGGCCGCCGTCCACGCCGTCAGCCCGCCGAGGGCGAGGACGACCGCCGCGACCGGCGCCACGGCGGCGGTCAGCGCGTCGGCCAGCCGGCGGCGGGACGGCCGCCAGGCACTCCCCGGCCGCCCGTCCACCAACTGCCCGTCCACCGGCTGTCCGCTCGGCACGCCCGGCATGTCGTCGTTCATCGTGTACGCCTCCGGGCGGGTGAGGGCTGCCAGGCGCGCAGCCGCAGGCTGTTGGCGACCACCAGCACCGAACTGGCGGACATCGCGGCCGCCGCGAGCATCGGGTCGAGCAGGCCGACCACGGCGAGCGGCACGGTGACGGCGTTGTAGCCGAACGCCCAGGCGAGGTTGACGCGGATGGTGCCCAGGGTGCGGCGGGCGAGGCGGACCGCGTCGGCGAGGGCCTCGATGTCGCCGCGGACGAGCGTGACGTCGGCGGCGCCGATCGCGACGTCGGTGCCGCCGCCCATGGCGATGCCGAGATCGCCACGGGCCAGGGCGGCGGCGTCGTTCACCCCGTCGCCGATGACCGCGACCCGGTAGCCCTGCTCCTGGAGCCGCTGCACGAGGGCCGCCTTGTCCTCGGGGGTGAGGCGGGCGTGCACCTCGTCGATGCCGAGGTGCCCGGCGACGGCGCGGGCGGGGGCCTCGCCGTCGCCGGTGGCGAGCACGGGGCGTACGCCGAGCCGCCGCAGCCGGTCGACGGCACGGTAGCTGCCGGGGCGTACGACGTCCCCGACCGCGATCAGAGCCTGTGCCACGCCGTCCACGCGGACCAGGACGGCCGTGTGCGCGGCGGTCCCGGCGGCCTCCAGCGCGCCCGCGAGGGAGACGGGGGAGCCGGCGGGCCCGGTGTCCGGGGCGACGGCCTCGACCAGCCGGCCCTCCACCCGCCCGCGTACGCCCCGCCCCGGCAGCGCCTCGAACTCCGTCACCTCCGGCAGCCCTCCGGTGCCCGTCTCCCGCCGGGCGTACGCCGTGACCGCCCGCCCCAGCGGATGCTCCGAGCCCTGCTCGACCGCCCCCGCCAGCCGCAGGACCGCCGTTCGCCCGAGCCCGTCGGGCACGGTCGTCACCCGGGCGACGCTCATGTGCCCGGAGGTCAGCGTGCCGGTCTTGTCCAGGACCACGACGTCCAGGTGCTGGAGTCCTTCCAGGGCCTGCGGACCCGTGACGAGGACACCCAGCTGGGCGCCGCGTCCGGTCGCCGCCATCAGCGCGGTCGGTGTCGCCAGGCCGAGCGCGCAGGGACAGGCCACCACCAGCACGGCCACGGACGCCGTGACCGCCGCCTGGGGATCGGCCCCGGCACCCAGCCAGAAGCCGAGCGTCGTGACGGCCAGCGCCAGCACGACCGGGACGAAGACCCCGGCGACCGTGTCGGCCAGCCGCTGCGCCCGCGCCTTGCCTGTCTGAGCCTCCGTCACCAGCTGTGTGATGCGGGCCAGTCGGGTGTCGGCGCCGACCGCCGTGGCCCGGACCAGGAGCAGCCCGCCCGCGTTGACGGCACCGCCGACCACGGCGGAACCCGGCCCGACCTCGGCCGGTTCGCTCTCCCCGGTCACCAGGGACAGATCGACGGCCGAACTCCCCTCCGTCACCCGCCCGTCGGTGGCGATCCGCTCCCCGGGACGCACGACGAAGACGTCCCCGACCCGCAACTCCTCGATCGCGACGAGTCGTTCACGACCGCCGCCGCGTACGGCCACCTGTTTCGCCGCCAGTCGGGCGAGCGAGCGCAGCGCCGCTCCCGTGCCGTGCCGGGCGCGCGCCTCCAGGTGGCGGCCGGTCAGCACGAACAGCGGTACACCCACGGCCGCTTCGAGGTAGAGGTGCGCGACGCCGTCCTGGGCGGCGGGCAGCAGGCTGAACGGCATCCGCATCCCGGGATCGCCCGCTCCGCCGAGGAACAGCGCGTACGCCGACCAGGAGAAGGAGGCCACGACACCGAGGGACACCAGCGTGTCCATGGTGGCCGCCGCGTGCCGCAGCCCCCGCAGCGCCCTGACGTGGAAGGGCCACGCGCCCCACACGGCGACCGGCGCGGCGAGCACGAAGCACAGCCACTGCCAGTCGCGGAACTGGAGAGCGGGGACCATCGAGAGGACCAGGACGGGGAGCGCGAGCAGTGCGGTGACCAGCAGCCGGTCGCGTTCCCCGGTGACGTCCCCGGTGCCGGACCCGGCGGCGGGGGTGCCACCGGAGGTGCCGGACCGCTCGGCCCGCCCGGTGTCGCGGTGCGGCCCGGTGTCGCGGGGCGGCTCGGTGTCGCGGGGCGGCTCGGTGTCGCGGGGCGGCTCGGGGAGGACGGCCTCGTAGCCGGCCTTCTCGACCGTCGCGGCCAGTTCTGCCGGGCTGATCGCCGCCGGGTGGCTGATCCGGGCGCGCCCGGTGGCGAGGTTGACGGTCGCGGTGACGCCCTCGAGCCTGCCGAGCCGTTTCTCGACCCGCGCCACACAGGCCGCGCAGGTCATACCGCCGACGGTCAGATCGGTGGTCACCAGCGCGGCCCCCACGGCCGCGCCCACGGGTTCCGCACCCATCAGTGCCCTCCCCCGTGCGCACCGCCCATGTCCATGCCGCCGCCCCCGCCGCCCGAGCCGGTACCCGTGCCGCCACCGGTGCCGGTGCTCGTGCCGTGCATGCCGGGCGCCACCGGACCGGCGGCGGACCCGGCGGCGTAGGACACCGCGAAGACCAGCGCCAGCAGGAGCAGAAAGCCGACGAGCGCGGGCGGCGGCACGGGAACCCGTACCGCCCGACCCGCGCCCGGAGAGGTTCGCCGGGACTCACCCATCACCGTGTCTCCAGATCCCGAGGCACGGCGTCGGCCGGTCGAGCCGTGCTGCCTCAGCAGTCGGAGGGCACGGGCGGGGAGTTCCGGCGGTGCGCTGTGGCGTACGTCACTTGTGCCCGCCGACCGCCAGTTCGTAGTCGCCGATCAGGTCGCCGAGGAGGGTTCCGGCCGTGATGTCGCTGGTGACGTGGCCGGCCATGTAGAGGCGGGAGTAGAGGACCTCGTCCTGCATCCAGCGGTAGTCCGCGGCCCGGTGCGGGGAGAGGACGCTGAGGTAGGTGACCGCGGCGGCGGCACGGGTGGCGTGCCTGGAGGGGTAGGAGTACGGGCCCTTGGCTCCGGCGGCGATGTGCTTCTCGGGGCGCAGGGAGGGGTCGAGGACGAACGGCGCGGGCTGCTTGTCGCGGGCGGCGAGCTGGTCGGAGACGGTCTTGGCGAGCTTCAGCGCCGTCTTGAGCTCGGCCTTCTCCGTCGTGCCCCGGGCCGCGGGGATCAGTTCGCGCTGGTCGTGGAGGTACAGCTTCCAGATGTCCTTCTTGCCGTTGAGCTCCAGCCAGGTCGCCGCCTTCTTCCCGGCGGCGGTACGGGTTTTGGCGAGGGCCTGCACCTGGTGGAGTTCCGCGGTGCGCTGCGCGGCGGCCGGCGGGGCGGGGATCTGCTGTGCGGCCCAGGCGGTGAACGCCTTGTCGTCGCGGGTGCTGCCGTGTGCGGCGGTCCACCGGGCGAAGAGGGCGTCGGCCTTCTTGCGCTGCGCGTCGGCCTGCGCGCCGATGGAGGAGATCTCGGCGTCGGTGAACAGGACCGGCGGCGGATTCTTCTTCATACGGTCGGTCAGGGACAGCTTCCGCTTCGCGGCGGACGCGGACCCGGCCGAGGAAGAGGACGTGGACGAGGACGATGTCGAGGAGGACGCGGACGCCGTCGTGAGGAGCTGTGGTCGCAGCAGGCCCACGGCGACCGCCACCACGGCGAGCAGCGCGATCACGGCGTACGGCGTCCTGATGCCGCGCAGGAGGTTCATGCGGCGGGGTTCCTTTCGGTACTGCCGGAGGCAGAGGCGTCGGCGGGGCCGGTGGAGGTGACGAAGTGGGCGCGGGCGAGCCGGCGTACGTCGTTGTCCGGCAGGCCGGGGGTGAGCAGGGCCTGCCCCACGACGTACTTGCTGAGCGACACCGGCCGCGCGCCGAGCCGCAGCAGCAGCCGGTCGGCGGGGGCCGGGCGGGCGCCGCCCTTGGTCTCCACGAGCACCTGCCCGGGGTCGAGGGCGGCGGTGCGGTCACCGCGGTGACAGGTGAGGAGGCCGTCCAGGGTGACGCGGCTGCCGTGCTCCAGATCCGCGAGGGCGGCACGGACGTAGCGGATCTCGGCGGCGGGGACGAGGAGCCCGGCGGTGACCGGGACACCGGCCCCGCCGAGCACACCGTCGACGAACCCGGCGGCCCCGGTGCCGAGACGGCCGTAGGCGTCGGCGGGAACGGTGCGGGCGTGCTTGACGGTGGCGCCGCGGCCGTCCTTCGTCTTCACCTCCACCCGGCACAGCCCGTCCTCGGCGTACAGCCGGGTGCGGACCTTCCAGCGGCGGCGGCGCCGCTGCACGTGCGCCCGCCACGCGGCCAGCGCCTCGGTGTCGAAGTAGGCGCTGTGGTAGCTCGTCGTACGGCGTCCGGCGAGGTCGAGCACATGGTGGCCGGCGGCCAGCGCCTCGACGAGGGCCCGGGCCCCGTCCAGCGGGAGCAGGTACTTGCGGTCCGTACGGTGCTGGAGCGCGGCCGCCGCGTCCACCTCGGCGAGGGACGCGCCGCGCAGCGCGGCGAGGCCCAGGGCGTCGGCGAAGGCACGGGGAGAGGAGGGGAGGACGGGAGGGGAGGCGGCCGGCACCGGCGCCGTGACCGTCGTCATACGGCACCCGCCCGCTCACGCCCACCACTGTCCCGGCCGTCGCTGCCGTCCTGGCCGTCGGCGCCCTCACCGCCCGTCGCACCCTCACCGCCGGCCGTCCCCGCCTCGTCGGCCGGGACCGGGTAGCGGGCGGAGACCCGGGTGGTCTCCCGTACGTAGTCCACCTCGTCGACCACCAGCGACAGCGGTGCCCGGCCGAAGCGGAACGCGACGTCCCCGGCGATCAGGGCGGGGTCGTCGTAGATCCGGTCCAGGGTCAGTCGCACCGTGCGGGTCGGCGGCCGGTACCCGCGCGGGTCGTCCACCAGCAGGACGGCGACCAGGACGACCGCGTCCAGGGCCACGACCAGCCAGGTGTCCCGCTGCGGCAGCCCGGTGCACAGGGCGACGACCAGGGCCACGAAGGTGTACGCGACGTCGCGCAGGGTGAACGCCGCGCTGCGCAGCCGGACCAGGGAGAGGATGCCGAACAGGCCGAAGCCGACCCCGGCGGGGAACTTGCCCGCGCTGATCGTGCTCATCGCCGCGAACAGGCCGGTGTTCAGCGCCACCAGGACCAGCGGCATCGCGGGGGCGCTCGGCCGGCGCCGGTAGAGCCATCCGACCAGGATCAGCAGGGCGATGACATCGAGGCCACCGCGCGTGACGAGATCCGTGGGCGAGATGTGCTGGGTGATGCTCTTGGCGGCGAGCACCCATGTGTCCATGACAGTCCCTTCTGCCCCACCCGCGCGATGTCGGCGTTATCGGGCAATACCGGTAATACCGGCGATACCGGTGACATCCGTCACGCCGCGGCTCAGGTGCGGGGGTTCACGCCGGGCGCATCGGACGGCGGACCGCCGGTCGCGGCCCGCGGAGCACCGCGACATGAAGGACGGTAGGGACGGCACATGAACAGACCATGAAGGATCTACCGGGCTTTCCCGGCACCCGTGGAGGGCCCGGCGGGCGGTTAGCCTGACCGCCATGCACTACCTGGTCGTCGACGACGAGACACGCCTGGCCGATCTGGTCGTCCGCTACCTGACCGAGTCCGGGCACACCGCCGAGGGCCGCTACGACGGTCCCAGCGGGCTCGCCGCCGCCCGCGACCCCCGCCTCGACGCGATCGTGCTCGACGTGATGCTGCCCGGTATGAACGGCATCGAGGTGTGCCGGACGCTGCGCGGCGAGGGCGTCGACGTGCCCGTGGTCCTGCTCACCGCGCGCGGCGCGATCAGCGAACGGGTCGCCGGACTCGACGCGGGCGCCGACGACTACCTCGTCAAGCCGTTCGCCATGGAGGAACTCCTCGCCCGGCTGCGCGCGATCTCCCGGCGCCGCCCCGAGTGCTCGGGCCGCCTCCAGGTCGGCGATCTCGTCCTGGATCCCGAACAGCAGCGGGCCTGGCGCGGGGACACCGAACTCGACCTGTCCCGCCGCGAGTTCGACGTACTGCGGGTACTGATGGACAACGCCGGACGGGTGGTGACCCGGCTCCGGCTGCTCGACGAGGTCTGGGACGGCGAGACCGACCTGCGCAGCAACGCCATCGACGTGCACGTCTCCAAGGTGCGCGCGAAGGTCGACCGCGCCTTCGGCCGTACGACGATCACCACGCTGCGCGGACGCGGCTACCGCCTGGAGAACACCCCGTGACCACCGGGCGGGGCCCGCTGGCCGGGTTTCGCCGGCTGCCCGTCGTCGCGCGGCTGGTGCTGGCCGTCGCCGTCACCATGTCCCTCGTGCTCACCGGCACCGCGGCACTCGTCTACTGGCGTGTCCAGACCGCCCTCGACCTGCAACTCCAGGGCGACCTCACCACCTACCGGCACAGCCTCGACCACGCCGTCCGGGCCGGTACCGCCCCGCCGCCGGGCCCCAGCGGAAGCCTCTACCAGGTCCTGGACACCGACGGCCGCGTCCTCGCCTCCGGCGGTGCCGGCGAGGCGGGCGGAACCGCCGTGCGCCACCGCCCGCTGCTCGGACCGGCCGACCTCGCCTCCGCCGCGCACGGGCACGTCGTACGCCGTGACGTCGGCGAACTGCTGCCCATCACCCCGGACACCCTGCGCCTCCAGGCACGGCGGGTCACGGCGGACTCCGGGGCGAAACGCGTCGTCGTCGTGGCCGTCCGCCGCGGGCACCGCGACGAGGCGCTGCGCGAGCTGCTCGCCCAGCTCGCCCTGGCCTCCGGGCTGGCCCTGATCGCCGCCTCCTACGTCGGCTACCGCACCGCCCGCGCCGCGCTGCGCCCCGTCGAGCGGTACCGGGCCGGGGCCGCCACGCTCGCGGACGGCGCCCAGAAACTGCGGCTGGACGTGCCGGCCGACCGCGACGACGAGATCACCCGCCTCGGCCACACCCTCAACCGGATGCTGGACCGGCTGGAGGCGTCCGCCGAGCGCGAGCACCGCTTCATCGCCGACGCCAGCCACGAGCTGCGCACCCCGCTGTCACTGCTGCGGGCCGAGGTGGACGTGGCCCTGCACCGGCCCCGCTCGGCGGACGAGCTGACCGAGACCCTGCGCTCGGTGGACGCCGAGGTGCAGCGGCTGATCGACCTCTCCAACGCCCTGCTGGACCTGGAGGAGATCGGCAGCCTCGACCGCATCACCCGCACCCCGGTACGGCTCGCCGACCTGGTCGCCACGGCCGCCGCCCCGCACCTGCGCACCGCGACCCGCACCGGCCGCACCCTCACGGTGGACGCGGGGGGCACGGGAGACACGGCGCCCGGCGAGGCGGGCGGTGAGCGTGAGGGGACGACGGTCGACGTGGACGCGCGCTGGCTGGTGCCCGCCCTCGGCAATCTGATCGACAACGCCCTGCGCCACGGACACGGCACGGTCCGCGTCACGGCGACCGTCACGTCGGCCGACACGGCGACCGGTGCTCCGGCCGACACGGCGACCGTCATGTCGGCCGTCGCCGGGGGCGGCACGGTGAGCGCGGCCGGTGGCGGCGCGTCCGGGGGCAAAGCCGTCGGCCGCCCCCGTGTCCTCCTGCTGTGCGTCCACGACGAGGGCCCCGGTTTCCCGCCGGGTTTCCTGCCCCGCGCGTTCGACCGGTTCGCCCGTGCGGAGGCCAGCCGTACCGGGGAGGGCTCCGGTCTCGGTCTCGCCTTCGTGAGCGCGGTGGCCGAGGCCCACGGTGGCACCGCCCGCGCCGAGAACACCGGTGCCGGCGCCGCCGTCACCCTCCGCCTGCCCTGCTGAACGTCCCCCGCGCCCGCCGTGCGGTGACCGCGCCGGGCGCCGGGTTCAGCCCATCACGCCGACCGTCCGCAGCACCGTCAGCACCAGGGCCCGCGCGACCGCCGTGACCTCGCGCACCGACACCCGTTCCTGGGCGCTGTGGGCGACGAGGATGTCGCCCGGTCCGAACTGGAGCGTGGGAACGCCCGCCGCGGAGTACAGCCGCAGATCGCTGCCGTACGGCGCCCCGCGTTCCCGGGGCCCGCTGCCGCCGCCCCCGGCCACGTCGGCGGCGGCCGTCCGCACCACCTCGCGCAGCGGATGGGACGCCTCCAGCCGGCCGCTCGCGAACTGACCGCCCGGCCAGGTCACCACCGCCGGATGCGCCCGCAGCCAGGGATCGGCGGCGCAGGTCTCCGCCACCCGCAGCTCCAGCGCGGCCCGCGCGTGGGCCGGGTCCTCGTCGAGCCGTACGCCCAGCCGGCCCTCGGCGACGAGGAGGTCGGGCACGCTGCTGGCCCAGTCGCCGGAGCGCACGGTGCCGACGGACAGGGCGTAGGGGACGGCGTACTCGGCCATCAGCGGGGACACGTCCCGGTTGCGCTCGGTCTCCAGCCGGGCCAGCGCCTGGTGCAGCGGCAGATAGGCGTCGATCGCGCTGACCCCGGCGTCCCGGGAGCTGGCGTGCGCCGCCAGACCGGGCACGGTGATCCGGAAGGTGAGGGCGCCCGCGTTGGCGGTGATGAGCGTGCCGCCGGTCGGCTCGGTGATGACGCAGGCGTCACCGCCGTAGCCGCGCCGCAGGGTGCCGAAGGCACCGAGGCCGCCGTCCTCCTCGCCGACGACGAAGTGCGCCGCGACCCGCCCGCGCAGCCGCAGCCCGGCCGCCCGGATCGCCTCCAGCGCGGTGAGGTGCGCGACGAGCCCGGCCTTCATGTCGCAGGCGCCGCGCCCGTGGACGTCGTCGCCGGACACCCGGGCGGTGAAGGGGTCGCCGGGCCAGGCGGTGGGATCGCCGGGCGGTACGACGTCCACATGGCCCTGGAGGACCAGTTCGGGCCCGTCGCCGCCGGTGTCCGGGGTGCGGCCGACCAGGCCCCACGCCTCCTCGCGCGGTACCTCCGTACCGGGGAAGCCGGGGTCGGCGTACAGCGCGGGCAGATCCATCGACCACAGGTCGGTCTCCATGCCGAGCCGGTCCAGGCGGCCGGCCAGCCGGTGCTGGAGCTCGGACTCGGCGGGGCTCCCGGTCACGCTGGGAACGGCTATCAGCTCCAGCAGCGTGCGGGCCACGGCCGACTCGTCGACCGCGTCCAGCGCGGCGGCCTCGGCCGCCTCCGTCACCGCCACGCTCCTGGGCATCCGGGCTCCTCCCTGACGGTCGGGGACACCGGTCACCGTCACGCGCGCCGCGGCGGACCGTGCGACGTCCGCCTCACGACGACCGTACGCCCGCCGAGGCCTGATCCCCGGCCCCTCCGACCGTGAAACCGATCACCGTCCCGCCGCCCTCCCGGTGCCGTGCGAACGGCGCCCCGCCGTGCGCCAGGGCGACCTCCCGCACGATCGACAGACCGAGCCCGGAGCCGGGCAGCGAACGGGCGTCGGCGGCCCGATAGAAGCGGTCGAAGACCCGGACCAGGTCCTCCTCCTCTATGCCGGGGCCCCGGTCGAGCACCTCGACCCGCACGGTCCCCGGCCGCGCCGGACCGCTGACGGCGATCTCGATGGGCCCGGCACAGATGCTGTCGAACTTCGCCGCGTTCTCCACCAGGTTGGACAGCGCCCGCTGGAGCATCCCGGGGCGGCCGTCGGTCGTCGTGTCGCCGCTCACGTGCAGCAGGATGTCCCGCCCGGTACGGCGCCGCGCGAGTCCCACGACGTCCTCGGCGATGTCGGCCAGGTCCACGTGCTGCGGCGGCTCGTTGTCGGACTGGCCCGCGGCGAGATCCACCAGCTCGTTGACCAGGTCGGTGAGCTCGCGGGCCTCCTGGGTGAGGTCGGCGACCAGCTCCTCCCGGGTGGCGGGCGGCAGTTCGTCGATCCGGCGCAGCAGCGAGATGTTGGTGCGCAGCGAGGTCAGCGGGGTGCGCAGCTCGTGCCCGGCGTCCTGGACCAGCCGGCGCTGGTCCTCCTCGGACTGGGCGAGGCGGCCCAGCATCCGGTCGAAGGAACGGCCGAGGCGGCCCACCTCGTCATGGCCGGCGACGGGCACCTCGATGCCCAGCTGCCGGGTGCGGGCGACGTTCTCGGCGGCGGAGGTGAGGACCACCAGACGCCGGGTGATGCGGCGGGCCAGCCACCAGCCGAACAGCCCGGCGGCCGTGACGACGATGACCGTCATCATCAGCGTGCGCTGCTGGAGGGCCCGCAGCAGGTCCTCGGTGTCGCTGAACTCCTGCGCGACCTGCACCGCGCCGCGCCCGTCGCCGAGCGCCACCGTGGCGATGCGGTAGACGCCGTCGGCGACGACGACGTCCTTGTGCTCGACCATCTTCCCGGCCGTGTCGGACGCGGCGACGCGCAGGTCGCGGGAGGTGACCGGCAGACCCGGGCTGCCGCTGTCCCGGACGCCGCCGTCCGGGCCGAGCACCTGGACGTCGGTACGGGCGGGCCGCACGATGTCGTGGCCGGGCGCGGAGGAGGAGAAGTCGTCCGGGGTCATACGGTGCTGGCGCACCTCGTCGCGCAGATCCTGGACGACCTCCGCGAACACGGACTGCTGGTCCACCCGCACCAGCCGGGCCGCCGCGCTGTACGACAGGATGCCGACGAGGACCGTGACGACGGCGGTGACGGCCGCGAAGGACAGCGCGAACGTGGCCCGCAGCGACAGCAGCCGCAGCCCGCCGGGCAGCCCCCGCCGCAGCCGGCCCCTCAGCCCCGCGGGCAGGCTCCGGCGCAGCAGGGCCCGCAGCCCGGCGGGCAGACCCCGCCACCGGACCCGGCGGCCCCGGGCGGCCGGACCGCCACCGGGACCGCCGTCGGGCACATCGCCGGGCGCGTCGCCCGGAGCGCCGCTCGGGACACCGTCCGGCGGGTCGCCCGCGCCCGGGCGCGGCGCGCGGGAAAGAGGGCGCGCCGGTCGTTCTCCGCCGGCGGGCCGCAGGCCGTCACGCACTCAGTCCTCCCGCAGCACGTAACCCACTCCCCGCACGGTGTGGATCAGCTGCGGGGCGCCCGGCTCGTCGAGCTTGCGGCGCAGGTAACCGACGTAGACGGCCAGGTTCTTGGAGCCGGGCCCGAAGTCGTAGCCCCAGATGCGGTCGTAGATGGTGGAGTGGTCCAGGACGATCCCCGCGTTGCGGACCAGCAGCTCCAGCAGCTCGAACTCGGTGCGGGTCAGTTCCAGCTCGCGCGAGCCGCGCCACACCCGGCGGGCCTGGATGTCCATGCGCAGCCCGGCCGCCTCCAGCAGCCGGTCGGAGGTCTGCGGGTCGCGCGCGCCGTGTCCGTCCCCGGCCGCGGGCGCGGCGCCGCCCGCCTGGACCGCGGCGGGGACGCTGGTGCGGCGCAGCAGGGCGCGCAGCCGGGCGAAGACCTCCTCCACGTCGAACGGCTTCACGACGTAGTCGTCGGCGCCCGCGTCGAGGCCGGCGATGCGGTCGGCGGTCTCGACGAGCGCGGTGAGCATGAGGATCGGTGTGCGGTCGCCCTCGGCGCGCAGCACCCGGCACACCTGGAGCCCGTCGATGCCGGGCATCATCACGTCCAGGACGAGCACGTCGGGCGGGGTGCGGTGGGCCTGCGCCAGCGCCTCGACGCCGTCGGCGACCGCGGTCACCTCGTAGCCTTCGAGCGTCAGTGCCCGCTCCAGGGCATGGCGGATCGCACGGTCGTCTTCGGCGAGCAACACAGTGTGGGGCACACGTCCAGTCTGCCAAGCTTCCGGAGTCGTACGACCTGATGAGCTGTGCCCGGCCGGGCCTTCTTACTGGGATCTCACCACCGCGCCGCAACCCGGGCCGCTCTCCTACCGTCCTCTCACGCCGTGGGAGGCGGGGCGACGAGCCGCCCGGCGCCCGTGCGAAGCTGCCCCCATGTCCCCCGTGACCGTGTCCTCGCCGGTTCTCCGCTCCGCCGCCCTGTTCGCCGTCGCCGCGTTCTTCGAGATCGGCGGGGCGTGGCTGGTGTGGCAGGGGGTGCGGGAGCACCGCGGCTGGCCGTGGGTGGGGGCGGGCATCGTCGCCCTGGGCGCGTACGGCTTCGTCGCGACCTTCCAGCCGGACGCCCACTTCGGCCGCATCCTGGCGGCGTACGGGGGGATCTTCGTCGCCGGGTCGATCGTGTGGGGGGCGGTGGCCGACGGCTACCGGCCGGACCGGTGGGACGTGATCGGGGCGCTGATCTGCCTGGCCGGAATGGCGGTCATCATGTGGGCACCCAGGAACGGCGGCTGACGGCTCGCCTACGCTGAACCTGCGCGGAATCCACACGGAAACCGAACAGCGCCCCACAGCCCTACAGCCTCACAGCCACGCAGCCGCCCCAGGAGCAACCATGGCCACCGCCGCCCGTCCCCCCGCCACCGCCTCCCGTATCGCCGTCGTGACCGGTGCGAGCAGCGGAATCGGCGCGGCCACGGCCCGGCAGCTGGCCGACGCCGGGTACCGGGTCGTGCTGACGGCCCGCCGCAAGGACCGTATCGAGGCGATCGCCGCGGAGATCAACGCGGCGGGCGGCGCGGCGACGGCGTACCAGCTGGACGTCACGGACCGCGCGGCGGTGGACGAGTTCGCCACGGCGTTCCGCACGATCGGCGTGCTGGTGAACAACGCGGGCGGCGCGCTCGGCGCCGATCCGGTGGCCACCGGCGACCCGGAGCACTGGCGCGCGATGTACGAGACGAACGTCATCGGCACCCTGAACCTCACCCAGGCCCTGCTGCCGAAGCTGGAGGCGAGCGGCGACGGCACGGTGGTGATCGTGTCGTCCACGGCGGGCCACGCGACGTACGAGGGCGGCGCGGGCTATGTCGCCGCGAAGCACGGCGCGCACGTCCTTGCCGAAACGCTCCGCCTGGAGATCGTCGGCAAGCCGGTACGGGTCATCGAGATCGCGCCGGGCATGGTCAAGACCGACGAGTTCGCCCTGACCCGCTTCGCCGGGGACACCGAGAAGGCGGCGAAGGTCTACGCCGGTGTGGCCGAGCCCCTCACCGCCGACGACGTGGCCGACACCATCGCCTGGGCCGTCACCCGCCCCGCCCACGTCAACGTGGACCTCCTGGTCCTGCGGCCCCGCGCCCAGGCGTCGAACACCAAGGTCCACCGGGAGCTGTGAGGAAGCCGCGGGGAAGCCGTGACCGCGGTCGGGCACCGTCAGGCGGCCCGGAGAGGCGCCTGACGGTGCCGGCGGCGTCAGCCCTTCACGCACACCACCTGCTTGAGCTTCGCCACCACCTCGACGAGGTCCCGCTGCTGGTCGATGACCTGCTCGATCGGCTTGTAGGCCGCCGGGATCTCGTCCACCACGCCGGAGTCCTTGCGGCACTCCACCCCCTGGGTCTGCTCCGCCAGGTCCCGCGCCGTGAAGCGCCGCTTGGCCGCGTTGCGGCTCATGCGCCGGCCGGCGCCGTGCGACGCCGAGTTGAAGGACAGTCCGTTCCCGAGGCCCCGCACGATGTACGAACCCGTCCCCATGGAACCGGGGATGATGCCGTACTCGCCCGAGCCCGCGCGGATCGCGCCCTTACGGGTGACGAGCAGGTCCATGCCCTCGTACCGCTCCTCCGCCACGTAGTTGTGGTGGCAGGAGATCTCCGGCTCGAAGACCGGCCCGGCCTTCTTGAACTCCTTGCGGACCACGTCCTTCAGGAGCGCCATCATGAGGGTGCGGTTGTACTTCGCGTACTCCTGCGCCCAGAACAGGTCGTTGCGGTACGCCGCCATCTGCGGGGTGTCCGAGACGAACACCGCCAGGTCACGGTCGACCAGGCCCTGGTTGTGCGGCAGCCGCTGCGCCACGCCGATGTGGTGCTCGGCGAGTTCCTTGCCGATGTTGCGGGAACCGGAGTGGAGCATCAGCCAGACCGCGCCGTCGCTGTCCGTGCACACCTCGACGAAGTGGTTGCCCGAACCGAGCGACCCCATCTGCCGGGCGGCGCGCTCGGCACGGAACCTGACGGCCTCCGCCACCCCGTCGAAGCGCTGCCAGAAGTCGTCCCACCCGGCGGTGGCGAAGCCGTGCATCCGGCCCGGGTCCACGGGATCGTCGTGCATCCCCCGCCCGACCGGGATCGCCTGCTCGATCTTCGAGCGCAGCCGGGACAGGTCCCCGGGCAGGTCATTGACCGTCAGGGACGTCTTCACCGCCGACATTCCGCAGCCGATGTCCACCCCCACCGCCGCCGGGCACACCGCGCCCTGCATGGCGATGACCGAACCGACCGTGGCGCCCTTCCCGTAGTGCACGTCCGGCATGACCGCGAGGCCCTTGATCCAGGGCAGGCCAGCGACGTTGCGCAGCTGCTGCATCGCGCCGTCCTCCACCGTCGCGGGGTCGGCCCACATCCGGATCGGGACCTTGGCGCCCGGCATCTCCACGTACGACATCTCGTCCTCATTCCCCCGAAAGCCTGATAAAAGTTCTGGACATCCTGATACGGCTCAAGTCGCCGCAAGGAGCATCAAGACGCAAAACCGTCACCAAGGCCGGTGAAAAGGTGCGACGGACCGGCGTTCACGGCGTTGCGTGCGCTACACATTGTCTGCAGCGGGCACCCCCGCACGGCAAACGATTAACCTGCGGGGACACACAAGGACGATCATCGTCACGGCACCGTCCGGAGCCGCCCTGGGCATCCAGGGACATCCGGGGCTGCCGGCAACCGTCGAGAGGAGCCTCACCGTGCAGCGGAAGGCATTCGTACCCGGCACCGCCGCACTCCTCGCAGCGCTGCTGGCCGGCTGCACCGGCGGCTCGGGAAGCGGCGGTTCGACAGACAACTCCAACCCGGGCGACGCCGGTACGGCCACCGTGGCCGCCCAGCCCGGCAAGTACCGCACCCTGCCCGAACCGTGCGGTGCCGTCAGCCACGGCACCCTCGCCTCCCTCCTCCCCGGCATCGCCCAGCTCACCGACCAGACGCAGCGCCAGAAGGCGTACGACGGCGACGCCACCCTGACGTACGACACGGACCGGAAGGCCGGCTGCCGCTGGAAGGTCGAGTCGACCGCCGCCACCGACCATCTCTTCGTCGACTTCGAACGCGTGGTCTCCTACGACAACAGCGTCAGCGACGACAGCCAGGCCGAGAAGATCTTCGCCGGCAAGCAGACCGACGCCGGTCTGCCCGCACCCAGCGCCTCGGGCTCCCCCGGCGCGAACACCACGACCGGCGGCACGGCAGGCACCGGCACGGAGGCGATGGGCAAGGCGACCTCCTCCGCACCCACCGGCTCCGCCTCCCCCAGCGCCACGCCCTCCGGTTCGTCCTCCGGTTCGGGCTCCCCGTCCGCGTCGCCCACCGCGACGCCGAGCGACCTCGCCTCCCGCGCGCTGACCGACCTCGGCGACGAGGCGTTCCTCGACGACTCGCTGTCCAGCTCCGGTTCGACGGCCAAACAGCGCACGGTGACTGTGGTGTTCCGCACGTCCAATGTGATCGTCACCATCGAGTACGCCGAGCAGCCGACCACGGTCACGGCCGTGCCGGACAGCCAGGAAATGCAGGACAGGGCCCGGAAACTGGCCGCGCAACTGGCCGGATCCCTCGGCGGTTGAGGGCTCGGGCGCCGTCCCCGGGGGCGGACCGCAAAGCGCCTGAACCGGAACCGCACAGCATCTTCACCGCGTACGGTGGCCACTCGGACCCGATCCGACCGCAGGAACCACGAGCGTCATGAGTGAAGGAACCATGCACCGAGCAGCCCAGCGAGACGACCGAGACGAACGAGCCCGCTCCGCAGGGCAGAACGGCCGCACCGGACAGCACCACCGTCCCGGACAGGACGGCCCGCGGCGCACCCGGCGGACGGGGCGTCTGCACCGCGCCGCGGTCTGCGCGGCCGCCCTCCCGGTGCTGCTCCTCGCCGCCGGGTGCTCGGACTCCGGCTCCGGCGGCGACGCCAAGGCCACCGCGGGCAGCGGCACCGGCGGCGCGAGCACGGGCGGTGCCACCGGCGGCGGCGAGTCCGCGGCCCCCTCCCCCACCGTGCAGGCGGCCACGTACACCGAGCTGCCCGAGCCCTGCGGCGTCCTGACGAAGAAGACGCTCGGCGACCTGGTCCCCGAGGGGCTGAAGTCGGCGAAGAAGAGCTCCACGGACGACCCGGCCTCCCGGGCCGGCTGCTCCTGGAACAGCCTGGACAACAACGGCGTCAAGGGGTCCCAGTTCCGCTGGCTGAACGTGTCGCTGCTGCGCTTCGACTCCGACGCGAACCGCGGCTCAGGCAACGCGCAGGCGCAGACGTACTTCGCCAAGCAGGTCGCGGACGCCAAGGCCGTGACCGACGCGAAGAACACGAAGACGGAGCCGGTCACCCAGGCGGGCGACGAGGCGACGCTGGTGCGCTACGACCTCAAGAAGAAGGAAGGCTCCTTCAAGCAGCAGACGGTCGTGGCCCGCGTCCAGAACGTCGTCGTCACGATCGACTACAACGGCGCGGGACTCGCGGGCGACAAGACGCCGAACGCCGACGACCTCGCCAAGGCGGCGGAGAAGGCGGTCAGGGAAGTCGTCGCCGCGGTGTCGGGGACGGGCGGCAGCGGATCCAGCGGCGCGTCCGCCTCCGCGTCGCCGTCGAAGTCGGCGTCGGCGTCCGCGTCCCCCTCGAAGTCGGCCTCCGCGTCCCCTTCGAAGGCCCCTTCGGCGTCGGCGTCGGCCTCCGCCACGGCCGACAAGAAGAACTGATCATAGGCATCCTGACGTACCCGAAACGCGCGCGCCGCACACATGTGCCACCCTGTTGCGCGCAACAACACGCTTGGGGAGGGGAGTACGGGTGGCCGCGCCACTGCAGCTGACTCGGATGCACCGCGTTCTCATCGGCGTGGTCGTGACCGGCGCCGTGATCATCGCCGGTATCGGCTTCACCGGTTCCTACGCGGCGGTCCGCGCCCTCGCGCTGAAGAAGGGCTTCGGCACCTTCTCCTACGTCTTCCCGATCGGCATCGACGCGGGCATCTGTGTGCTGCTCGCGCTCGACCTGCTGCTCACCTGGATCCGCATCCCCTTCCCGCTGCTGCGGCAGACGGCCTGGGTGCTCACCGCGGCGACCATCGCCTTCAACGGCGCCGCCGCCTGGCCCGACCCGCTGGGCGTCGGCATGCACGCGGTGATCCCGATCCTGTTCGTGGTCTCCGTCGAGGCGGCCCGGCACGCCATCGGCCGGATGGCGGACATCACCGCGGACAAGCACATGGAGGGCGTCCGCCTCACCCGCTGGCTGCTCTCCCCCCTCCCCACCTTCCTGCTGTGGCGCAGGATGAAACTCTGGGAACTGCGGTCCTACGAGCAGGTCATCAAACTGGAGCAGGAACGCCTCGTCTACCAGGCCCGCCTGCGCTCCCGCTTCGGCCGCGCCTGGCGCCGCAAGGCCCCCGTCGAGTCCCTGATGCCGCTGCGCCTGGCGCGCTACGGCGTCCCGCTCGCGGAGACGGCCGGCGCGGGTCTCGCCGCGGCAGGCATCGAACCGGCGGTCGTCCCCGCCGCGCAGCAGCAGCTCCGGCAGGCCCAGCCGCAGGCACAGGCACAGCTCCAGCAGCAGCAGTTCCCGGCACCGTCGCAGGCACAGCCGCAGCCGCAACTGCCCGGTGGTCCGGCCGCCGGCGCCCCGCCGCACGCCGCCGTCCCGCACCAGCGGACGGCGCCTCCCGGCCCCCGGCAGCAGGGACCCGGCCCGCAGGGCGAGCCGGGGAGCCCCTGGTTCAAGGGCTCCCCGGAGCCGGCGCACTACCAGGGCGGCTACGACCCGACGTTCGACCCCGACTACGACCTCCAGTACCTCCCGGAGGAGCAGTACGAGGACTGGTACGAGGGCCGGCAGCAGCCGGAGCAGCCCCAGGAGCGGCATCTACAGGACCGCGCGTTCCAGCGGCAGTTCCGCGAGCAGTTCGAGGAGCAGTACGACGGCCCGGACGGAGCCCCGCACGAGGCGCCGTACGAAGGCCCGTACGAGGAGCAGCAGTACGGCGACGACGGTCTCCGGGGAGGGCAGGAACCGCCGTCCATGGAGGAGACCGGCAGCTTCCCGATCCCGGTGTCCGGCAACCGCACCCGTGAGCTGGGCGAGGGGGTCGGCTCCCCGGAGCCGGACGAGGACGCGTACTACCAGGTGTTCAAGCAGTCGATAAACGGCAGCTACCCCACCCCGCGGGAGTTCGGCGAGAACGTGGACGCGGAGTTCCGCATCGTGCTGCCGCCGGACGAGGCGAAGCGCATGGTGAACCGCTTCACGAACCGCTACAACGCGGAGCTGGAAGAGGACCACATCGCGTAGGACGTAGGTGCGCGTATGTGTGAAGGGGCTCCCCCGCCGGGCGGGGGAGCCCCTTCACACATGCAGTCGGTCCTGCGGTCCGCTCACTCCCCGAGCAGGGCCCGCACCCGCTCCTGCCCGACCGCCAGCAGCAGCGTGGGCAGCCGGGGACCGGTGTCGCGGCTCACGAGCAGCCGGTAGAGCAGGGCGAAGAAGGTCCGCTGGGCGGTCTTGATCTCGGGCGGCAGCTCCTTGGGCGTGGCGTCGGCGGAGAAGCCGGCCTGGACCTTGGGAACGCCGTAGACGAGATGGGTGAGGCCGTCGAGGGACCAGTTCCCGGCGAGCCCGTCGAGCAGCAGCCGCAGGGACCGCCGGTCGGCGTCGTCGAGGGACTTCAGCAGCTCGGCGTCGGGCTCGTCGCGGACGACGGTGCGCTGGTCGGCCGGGACGTGCGTGTTGATCCAGGCCTCGGCCCTGTCGTACCGCGGCCGGGCCTCGTCGAGGGAGCCGAGCGGGTGGGCGGGGTCGAGGTCGGACAGGATGCGCAGCGCCTGGTCCCGGTGCCCGGCGGTGATGTCGGCGACGGAGGCCAGCGTGCGGTACGGCAGCGGGCGGGCCGTCCTCGGCAGCTCGGCGCCCGCCGTACCCACGGCACGGGTGTACGCGGCGATGTCACCCGGAAGGGCGCTGCCGTCGGCGACCTTGGCGGCGAGCTTGTCCCACTCGTCGTAGAGCCGCTGGATCTCCTGATCGAAGGCGATCTTGAAGGACTGGTTGGGGCGGCGGCGGGCGTAGAGCCAGCGCAGCAGCTGCGGTTCCATGATCTGGAGGGCGTCGCCCGGGGTGGGCACGCCGCCCTTGGACGACGACATCTTGGCCATGCCGGAGATGCCGACGAAGGCGTACATGGGTCCGATGGGCCGCTCACCGCCGAAGATGCCGACGATCTCGCCGCCGACCTGGAAGCTGGAGCCGGGGGACGAGTGGTCGACGCCGCTGGGCTCGAAGATCACGCCCTCGTAGGCCCAGCGCATCGGCCAGTCGACCTTCCAGACCAGCTTGCCGCGGTTGAACTCGCTGAGCCGGACGGTCTCCTCGAAGCCGCACGCGGTGCAGACGTAGGCCAGCTCGGTGGTGTCGTCGTCGTAGGAGGTGACGGTGGTGAGGTCCTTCCCGCAGCCGCCGCAGTACGGCTTGTACGGGAAGTACCCGCCGGAGCCGGAGCTGCCGTCGTCCTCGGCCGCCGCGCCCGAGCCCTCCTCGGCCTCCAGCTCGGCCTCGTCGACCGCCTTCTGCTGCTTCTTGGCGGCCGGCTTGGCCTTGGTGCGGTACTGGGCGAGGACGGCGTCGATGTCCTTCCGGTGCTTCATGGCGTGCAGGATCTGCTCGCGGTAGACGCCGGAGGTGTACTGCGCGGTCTGGCTGATGCCGTCGAACTCCACGCCCAGCTCGGCGAGCGACTCGGTCATCGCGGCCTTGAAGTGCTCGGCCCAGTTCGGGTACGGCGAGCCCGCGGGGGCCGGGACGGCGGTCAGCGGCCTGCCGATGTGCTCGGCCCACGACCCGTCGGTGCCGGGGACGCCGACGGGGACCTTGCGGTAGCGGTCGTAGTCGTCCCACGAGATCAGGTGCCGCACCTCGAGTCCGCGGCGGCGGATCTCGTCGGCGACCAGGTGCGGGGTCATGACCTCGCGGAGGTTGCCGAGGTGGATGGGGCCCGAGGGGGAGAGCCCGGACGCGACCACGACCGGTTTGCCCGGGGCCCGACGCTCCGACTCCTCGATGACCTCGTCCGCGAAACGGGAGACCCAGTCGGTGGTCTCGGAGCTCTGAGCCACGATCGGCACGTCCTTCTTCCTGAACGATCTCGACGATCTCGATGATCTGAACGGTCTGAACGGTGGTGCACCCGGGATGACCACGACGGGACCCCTGCGGTGGAACACGACGGGACACCTGCGGTGAAACGGGTGACACTCCATTGTCACAGACGGCCCCGCGACGGAGAAAACCGCTTTACCCCCCGTGGGATACTGGCCGTGGCTTTCCATTCCTCGAGGAGAACGGCACGCATCCCATGGCCTCGGTCACGTCCCTCAGCGATTCCGTCCGGCAGCAGCTCGCGTCCGCCCTCTCGGCCACCCTGCCGGAGGCCGCCGGCGCGGACCCGCTGCTGCGACGAAGCGACCGGGCCGACTACCAGGCCAACGGCATCCTGGCCCTGGCCAAGCGGGCCAAGGCGAACCCGCGGGAGCTGGCCGCGCAGGTCGTGTCGCACGTGACCACCGGTGACCTGCTCGCCGGCGTCGAGGTCTCCGGCCCCGGCTTCCTCAACCTGACCGTCGCCGACCGCGCGATCACCGCGAACCTGGCCGCACGGTACGCGGACGACACCGGCCGCCTCGGCGTGCCGTACGCGGAGAACGCGGGTACCACGGTCATCGACTACGCCCAGCCGAACGTGGCGAAGGAGATGCACGTCGGGCACCTGCGCTCGGCGGTGATCGGCGACGCGGTGGTGCAGCTGCTGGAGTTCGCGGGCGAGAGCGTCGTACGGCGCCACCACATCGGCGACTGGGGCACCCAGTTCGGCATGCTCATCCAGTACCTGGACGAGCACCCGAGCGAACTGGACCACAGCGCGGGCGCGGTGAGCGGCGAGGAGGCGATGTCCAACCTGAACCGCCTCTACAAGTCGGCGCGGGCGCTGTTCGACTCCGACGAGGAGTTCAAGACGCGGGCCCGGCGCCGGGTCGTCGACCTCCAGGCCGGCGAGCCGCACACCCTGTCCACCTGGCAGAAGTTCGTCGACGAGTCGAAGATCTACTTCTACTCGGTCTTCGAGAAGCTGGACATGGAGATCCGCGACCCCGACATCGTCGGCGAGTCCGGCTACAACGACATGCTGGTGGAGACCTGCCGGCTGCTGGAGGAGTCCGGCGTCGCGGTGCGCTCCGAGGGCGCGCTCTGCGTCTTCTTCGACGACATCAAGGGCGCCGACGGCAACCCGGTCCCGCTGATCGTCCAGAAGTCCGACGGCGGCTTCGGCTACGCGGCGACCGACCTGTCGGCGATCCGCGACCGCGTCTTCAACCTGAAGGCGTCGACGCTGCTGTACGTCGTCGACGTCCGTCAGTCGCTGCACTTCAAGATGGTCTTCGAGACGGCGCGCAGGGCGGGCTGGCTGGGCGACGACGTACGGGCGCTGCACCTGGCGTTCGGCACGGTCCTCGGCGCGGACGGCAAGCCGTTCAAGACGCGTGAGGGCGAGACCGTACGGCTGGAGGACCTCCTCGACGAGGCCGTCGAGCGGGCCACCGCGGTGGTACGGGAGAAGGCCGGGAAGGTCGGCCTGAGCGAGCAGGAGATCGAGGAGAACGGCCGCTACGTCGGCATCGGCGCCGTGAAGTACGCGGACCTGTCGACGTCGGCGGTGCGGGACTACAAGTTCGACCTGGACCAGATGGTGTCGCTGAACGGCGACACGGCGGTGTACCTGCAATACGCGTACGCCCGCATCCAGTCCATCCTCCGCAAGGCGGGCGATGCCCGCCCGGTCGCCCACCCCGAGCTGCCCCTCGCCCCCGCCGAACGCGCCCTGGGCCTGTACCTGGACCAGTTCGCGGAGACGGTCCTGGAGGTGGCGGCGGCGTACGAACCGCACAAGCTGGCGTCGTACCTGTACCACCTCGCGTCGCTCCTGACGACGTTCTACGACCAGTGCCAGGTCCTCTCCGCGGACAACGCCCCGGCGGTCGTGGAGAACCGTCTGTTCCTGGTGGACGTCACGGCCCGCACCCTGCACAAGGGCATGGCCCTGCTGGGCATCAGGACGCCGGAACGGCTGTGAGCACCTGACCACGGGTGAGGGGGCGAGCGCGGGCTTCCCGCGCTCGCCCCCTCACCCGTTCATGTCCGTCAGCTCTTCCGGCCGCTCGCGCCGTAGACATTGATGTCGGCGTCGGTGACGTCGTTGATGTCGCGGTAGCGGATCTTCTCGATGTCGTCGAGGGCGTCGAAGTCGGCGGTGTCGATGGCGGGCGGCAGCGGCGCCGGGTCCGGGTGCCAGTGATGGACGGGCACGACACCGGGCTCGTCGAGGGTGACCCCGGGAGTGTCGGTGAAGAACCGCTCGACCTCGGCACGGGACCGGAAGACGAAGGTGAACCCGCGCTCGGTGTAGGTCCGTTGGACGGCCCGGGAGGGCTCGGGGTGGATCTCGTCGGTCAGATGGCTGAGCACGAGATGCGACCCGGCCGGCAGGGCGTCCATGAGTTCCCGGATCACCGGGTAGGCCGCGTCGTCCTCCACGAAGTGCAGGATCGCGGCGAGGACGAGGGCGACCGGCTGCCCGAAGTCGAGCGTCTCGGCGGCCTTCTCCAGAATCGACTTGGGCTGGTGGAAGTCGGCGTCGATGTAGTCGGTACGGCCCTCGGGCCCGCTGGTGAGCAGCGCGCGGGCGTGCGCGAGGACGACGGGGTCGTGATCGACGTAGACGACCCGCGCGTCCGGGGCGATCCGCTGGGCGATCTGGTGGACGTTCTCCCCGGTGGGCAGCCCGGTGCCGATGTCGAGGAACTGCCGGATGCCGTCCCGCCGGGCGAGCCGGGTGACGGCGCGGCGCATGAAGTCCCGGTTGTGGCGCACGTCGAGATAGCCGCGCGGATTGGCGGAGAGGGCGGCGGCCGCGGCGGCGCGGTCCATGGGGTAGTTGTCCTTGCCGCCGAGGAAGACGTCGTAGACCCGGGCGGGATGCGCCTTGCTGGTGTCGATCCTCCTTCTCAGCTCCGCGGGGTCCTGGCTGAGGGCATCACCGGGCATGGGGCGGCTCCGTGGGGGGTGCGTGTTCCACTTCTCTGGTCTCTGTCCGTCAACAACCTAACTGACGGCCGGACTTGAAGGTTCCCGGCGCCCGCCTGCGAGGATGCCCCGATGAACCCTTCCTCGCCCGTGCGGCCCGAGCCCGGCCGGTGGCCGAAGCTGGAGGCCGCCCTGACCGTGGTCAACCGCGACATCCGGGCGACTCTGCCGGACCAGGACGCCCTGGTCCTGATGAGCACCTGGGACCCGTCCTGGGACCCCGCGCTCCGGGACGCGACCGAACCGGAGCAGGTCTACGTGGCGATGCCCGACGGCCGCTGGCAAGGCAACGCGGTGAACCGGTACGACCCGGAGCCGGACGACCCGCGGGAGCCGGACGACGAGGAGACCGTCCTGGCACTGGTCGCGGAGGCGGCGCAGGAGACCCTCATGGAACTTCGTTGGCAGGTCTGGCCGGTCTGCCGGGAGCACCGCCTCGGGATGTACGCGCGCCCGCCCGGGACCACCGCCGACTGGTACCGGGGCGAGCCGCACGCGGCAGGACCGCCGGTGTGGTGGTGCCGGGGCGGCCGGGACGGCCCGCACGACGTCCGCCCGGTGGGCGAACTGGCCTCGGCACTCCCGGGAAAGGAACGCCGCGAACTGCGCCGCAGGGAACGCAGGGAGCGCGGGAGACGCGGGGAAGGGAAACCGGGCGGCCGTCGGCAGGGACCGCCCGGCCCGTGACCGTAGAGCTGCGGACTACGCCGACCGGAGCATCCGCGCGGCCTCGACGGCCCAGTAGGTGAGGATGTTCCGCGCCCCGGCCCGCCGGATACCGGTGAGCGTCTCCAGGATGGCGCGCTCCCGGTCGATCCACCCCTTCTCCGCGGCGGCCTCGACCATCGAGTACTCCCCGGAGATCTGGTAGGCGCACACGGGCACGTCCACGGCGTCGGCGACCCGCGCGAGGATGTCGAGATAGGGGCCGGCCGGCTTCACCATGACCATGTCGGCGCCCTCCTCCAGATCGAGGGCCAGCTCCCGCAGGGACTCCCGTACGTTGGCGGGGTCCTGCTGATACGTCTTCCGGTCCCCCTTCAGCGAGGACCCGACGGCCTCCCGGAAGGGCCCGTAGAACGCGGAGGCGTACTTGACGGTGTAGGCGAGGATCGCGACGTCCTCCCGCCCGATCTGATCGAGGGCGTCCCGGATGACGCCGATCTGCCCGTCCATCATCCCGCTGGGCCCGACCACGTGCGCCCCGGCGTCGGCCTGGACCTGGGCCATCTCGGCGTACCGCTCGAGGGTGGCGTCGTTGTCGACGCGCCCCTGCTCGTCGAGCACCCCGCAGTGACCGTGATCGGTGGTCTCGTCGAGACACAGATCGGACATCACGAGGAGCTCGTCCCCGACCTCGGCCCGCACATCACGCAGGGCGACCTGGAGAATCCCGTCGGGATCGGTACCGGGAGTCCCGAAGGCGTCCTTCTTGCCCTCCTCCGGCACCCCGAAGAGCATGATCCCGGAGATCCCGGCCTCGACGGCCTCGACGGCGGCCTTCTTCAGGGTGTCCCGGGTGTGCTGGACGACCCCGGGCATCGCGGCGATGGGCACGGGCTCGGTGACGCCCTCGCGCACGAAGGCGGGCAGGATGAGATCGGCGGGGTGAAGCCGCGTCTCGGCGACCATGCGCCGCATCACGGGACTGGTCCGCAGCCGCCGGGGACGCGTACCGGGAAAGGATCCGTACTTCGTCATACGACCAAGCTACGCCCGCGGCCGCGTGCCTTTGCCGACGCGCTGTCGGGGCGGGAGAGGCGCGGGGCGGGTCAGCCGGGTTCGGCGAGGGACTGTGTGCCGAGCACCGTGACGAGCGCGAGGCGTTCCGCGTCCCGGGTGCCGGGTTCGGCGGTGTAGACGGTGATGCGCAGATCGTCCTGGGCGACGAGGAGCGCGTCGCAGTCGAGGGTGATCCGGCCGACGGCGGGATGGTCGACGGTCTTGTGGCGTGACGGGTAGGGCGGCGGCGCCGGGGCGTCGGCCTCCCAGAGTTCGGCGAAGCGGGGGCTCAGTTCCGTCAGCTCGGCGACGAGCCGCCGCAGGGCACGGTCGGCGGGGTAGCGGGAGGCCGTCAGACGCAGGTCGGCGACGAGCCTGGCCTGGTGTTCGGCGTGTTCCTCCGGGGTGTGGACGACACGGCCGGGCGGCCCGAGGAGGTTGCGCCAGACGGCGTTGCGTTCGATGCCGCGCCAGGCCGACGTCTCGCCCATGAGGGCGTCGTAGGGCGCGTTGGCGACGACGAGCGTCCAGGTGGCGTCGTAGACGACGACCGGGGTGTGCGCCAGCCGGTCCAGCAGCCGCTGCACGCTCGGCACGACCCGTGACGGCACCATGTCGGGTCCGGGGGCGGTGTGACCGGCGAGGCGGTAGAGGAGCTCGCGGTCGGGGTCGGCCAGCCGCAGCGCCTGCGCCAGCGCCCCGACCACCTGGGCCGACGGCGCGGTCGCCCGGCCCTGCTCCAGCCGGGTGAGGTAGTCGGTCGAGATCCCGGCGAGCTGGGCCAGTTCCTCGCGCCGCAGCCCGCTCGCCCGGCGGCGCGAGCCGACCGGCACACCGACGGTCCCGGGTGCCACCCGGTCACGGCACCGGCGCACCATCCGCCCGAACTCCCACGACTCCATGCGCCCAGTGTGGCCGCCGGCGCGCCCGTTGTCCTGGCCCCGCCAGTCCTACGACAAGGGGGCGGCTGGCTGACGGTCCCGCGTCCGCCGACCCTGGGGCCATGACCACCACCACCGACCCCGGAACCGTCCTGATCACCGGCCCCACCCGGGGCCTGGGCCGGGCCGCCGTCCTCGCCATGGCCGCCCGCCCGGCCCGCACGCGTCCGGACCTGCTGCTGGTGGGCCGTGCCGGACAGGCCCTCACGGACATCACCGACGAGGCCCGGGCCCGTGGGGCGACGGTCCGCGCGATCGCCTGCGACCTGTCCCGGCTCGCCGACGTACGGGCCGCCGCGGCCACGGCACGGGAGCTGCTCGACACCGCGGAGGTACGGCCGCTGCGGGCACTGATCGCCAACGCCGGCCGCATGTCCGCCGACACCCGGGTCGCCTCGGCCGACGGCCACGAGCTGACCTTCGCCGTGAGCTACCTGGCCCACGCCCAGCTCATCGGCGACCTGCTCGGCGCGCTGACCGCACCCGCCCGCATCGTGCTGCTGGGCTCCAACACCTACCACGCCAACCTCTACCGCCGGATCCTGGGCGTGCCCCCGGCGAACTGGGCCGACCCCCTCGACCTGGCCCGCCCCGCGACCGGCGACAAGCCACCGGGCTTCACCGCCTCCGGCGTCGCCTACTCCAACGCCAAGCTGGCGGTCCTCTACTACGCCCACGAACTCCAGCGCCACGTCGACCCCGGCATCAACGTCTCGGTGTTCGAGCCCGGTTGGATGCCCGGCACCTCCCTGGGCCGGGACGCGCCCGCGGCCTTCCAGTCGCTGGGACGCGGCCTGGGCCACCTCCCCGGGGTGTCCACCCCCAAACGTTCCGGCCCCGCGCTGGCCTCGCTGGCCCTCGACGCCCGATGGGCGGACCTCCGCGACGGGGCCTTCGTCGTCATCGACAAGCCCAGGGAGGTACACCCCATCGCCCACGACCGCACCCGCGAACACCGCCTGTGGGAGGCGACCGCGGAACTCCTCCAACCGGGACACCGGCCCACGGGGTGACATGCGAACACCACAGGCACCCGGCTCCGAGACGACATCCCGGCCGTCCCTCCGGTCGGCTGGCCCAGCCGACCACCGCGGGAGTCGTCGAACACCACCGCACCCCCGGCCGGCCGCCCCGTGTCCACTACGCCCTGACCGCCGACGGCCGCGCCCTGGAACCGGTGATGCGCAGCATGTGGGAGTGAGGCACGGCCCGCCGTGACGCTCTCCACTGATCCCACCGGTCCCTGTCCGGCCGGAGGGTGCGGGCCGATCCCGGCGGACAGCCCGATGACGGTTGCCACGGGGATGAGCCGGTTACGACCAGGTCAGCTCGCCCGTGGTGGGGACGAGGGAGTCGAGGCGGCTGAAGACGTCTTCCGGACCGTCGATGACGGTGGTGTTGGGTCTGGCCGCATACTCCCGCGCCCACTCGTGCGTCAGGAGCGAACGCATCAGGAACACCCGGCGGCCGTGTTCCAGTGCGAGCCTGGCCTGCATTCGGGCGCCACTGCGATAGGCCGCCTCGATCACCACCGTGGCCAGGCTGTAGCCGCTCATCACGGCGTTGCGCCTCGGGAAGGTTTCCTTCGACGGCGGTTCGTCCGGCCAGAACTGCGAGATCAGCAGCCCCCGGTCGGCGATCTCCTGCTGCAGCCTGGCGTTCTGGGCCGGGTACGTGTGCCGTAGACCGGTGCCGACGACGGCGACGGTACGAGCGCCGACAGCCAGAGCGCTGCCGTGAGCAGCGGTGTCGATACCGGCGGCAAGTCCTGACACCACCGTGACGCCGCGCTCGGCCAGACCACCCGCGATGGCGCGGGCATGGGCGATGCCCTCCGGGGTGGGGTGGCGGGTACCGACGACGGCGACCCGGAGGTCGTCGTCGACGGACTGCCCGCGCAGGAAGAGGAACGGCGGCCGCTGGTGCACCAGCCTCAGATACAGCGGGTAGTCCTCGTCCAGAATCGTCACGAGCCGCATACCCCCGCGTCGCCAGGCGGCGATCTCGGCGGCAACGGTGTCGAGGTCCTCTTGGGGTCCGCTGTCGAAGAGGGCACCCTGCCCCGAGGCATCGAGGCAGTCTTCCCATACGTCGCGGGCGCTGCCGACACCCTCGATCTGGTCGGTGAGCTCGGGCCAGGACCGGTCGCCGCGGCGCAGCAGCGCCACGAGGGCGGCCTGCTCCAGTTCCCGGTCCATGGCGCAAGTATAGGAACGCCTGTCGTAAGGCCCGAGCGGCGCGTCGATCAGCGGATACGGAGGTGCCATCAGGCTGCTCATACATCCTCGCAGTGGGTCATGGATGGGGGACGTCACGCCAAGTGACATCGGGTGGACGATGTGGTGTCGGCGTGGGTGCCTGTCTGGAATTCGCGTCCTGGCGAGCACCGATGTCGGAGTGGGGACGGGACTGCTGGGGCATGAGCGGCAGCGACATCGCTTCCGCGAACTCCCGGCAGTCGCGGCAGAACCCGGGCTCGGCGGCGCGGAAGACGCGGTTGCACCAGCCCAAGCAGTCGACGAAGCCGTACGACGGCGTCGGCTCGTCGGCGACGGGCAGGCCGATGGCTGGCTCCGGTGCCGGTGGCAGAGGCGGCGGGAGCCGTTCCTTCAAGCGGTACGCGACGAAACCGGCCGGATGCGTCACCACAAGCGGCGCATCGGAGGTCAGCGCGTACAGCAAGTCGGCCGGGCCCACGCCGTTCCTGAACCATGCGGCAGTCGCGGGAGTCAGGCGTCGCACGTCCTTCCCCGACAACTGGAAGCGGGAGTCCTTGCCACGGAGTCCGGCGAGGAACGTCTCGGCTTTGTCGCGGTGTTCGTCATGTCCGTCGTCGTGCTGTTCGTCGTCGTGTTTGTCGTGCTGCTCGTCATCGGGAGGTCCCGGCTCTGCGACGGGTTCCGGGTCGGTCGGGTCCGTCGGACCCGGCGGGTCGGGCGGATCAGGCGGGTCGGGCGGATCAGGCGGGTCGGGAACGGCTTGGAGGACCGCTTCGGGAACCGCGTCCGGCTCAACCTCCTCCTCGGGTGCGGCGCCGCCCTCCGGGGCTGCCGGCTCGACGGGGCGGTGCTCCTCCACCGGCGGAGGACCGGGGCGGAGCACGGCTTCTTCCTGGGGTCGGTCGAGGCGTGCGCGGGTGAGTTCGGGTGCGTTGTAGGCGTAGGTCCTGGTGACCATGCGGCCGCCCGCCACCCGCTCCCGTACGCGTTTGAGGTAACCGTATGCCTCCAGCTCCCTGAGGGCGTCGGCGACCCGGTCCCGTCCCTCGTGATCGCCGTCGGCAAGGGTGCGGATGTCCACGCGCTCGCCCTCGCGCAGCGAGAGGATGTGGGCGCCGATGCCCTTCGCCGCCCACGACAACTTGGGGTGCTGGGTGAGGTGGTTGCCGATGATCGCGTACTTGTCCGGCTGGAATTCCTTGACGTGGATGACACCGGAGTGGGTGGAAGTGGTCGGAACGCCCTGATTCCGGGGCCTGGGGGCACTAAGCTCTGTAGCAGCCATGGGGAAGGTGGTTTCTTCCTTCTACGGTCAGGCCCTCGCTCTGGGATTGCAGTCCCGGCGGGGGCCGATGCGTGTGTGGGGTCAGGGGCGGGCGAGGCGCCGTAGCGACGTCGCCCACCTGACGCTGAGACTGCCTCCCAAAGCCGCCGACACGCCAGCCAGTTCAGCCGCATTCACCCACTCGAGTGACGTACGCGAGGTTTGGTTGGTTGGGAGGGTTCTTTCCCTCAAGTTCTTTAAATCCTTTACCGCCCGCACCTCCGGCCGACAGCCCTCCGACGCCCGTCTCTCCGGGCTTCGGTGTGAGCTGCGGACCTGCGCAAAACCCGGTGGCCGCCGCACATGGGCCACCGATACCGTCAAGCTCCCGGCAGCCACCTCGACGGTTGCCCCGCCCGGAGACGAGAAGGTTCCCGTGACCAGCCGACAGGCAACGACGACCCTGTGGCGCCCCACCGGCCCCAAGGAACTCGAGCTGGTGCGTGAGTCGGACTGGCGCGCGTGGCCACCCCGGCTTCCCGAACAGCCGATCTTCTATCCGGTCCTCAACGAGGACTACGCCGTGAAAATCGCGCGAGACTGGAACGTCAAGCACGACGGCGCCGGCTTCGTCACCCGGTTCGAAGTGGAGTCCGATTTCCTGCGCAGATACCCGGTCCAGCAGGCGGGCGGACGCACGATCCTCGAACTGTGGGTACCGGCCGAGGAACTCGACGAGTTCAACACTCACATCGTCGGCAGGATCCAGGTCGTCCACGAGTTCCACTGAGCACGGGGCTGGTGGCGGTCAGCAGACTGGACGTACCGCGCGCTCGGCCGCCCCTGAGACCGGCCCCCGTCCCGGGCGCCGCGAGCCTGCCACGCCCGCCCGGCTGTGCCGGAGGTTTGCACAGCGCCGCGCTGCCGGCCGATCGGTTCAGCACCGTCGGGAACCGTGATGACGGACCTCCCGGTCCGAACACCGAGGACGGTAGGCAGTGGCCAGCACAGAAACGGTGACCCGATCAGGCAGGAAGACGTCATCATCCAGGTCCGCACAGTTCACGTGGCGCGCGCTCGGCGACATCGCCAGTATGTCCAGAGCATTCATCCTGGTCAGGGGAACGGAGTACTCCACCCGTTCGGTGACAACGGCTTCGAAGAAGGGGTCGAGGGCCCGGCGCAGACGCTGCTCCTTGGCCGGGTCCACTCTGACCGTCACAGGCAACCGGCCGCCCAGCTCGACCAGGTGGCGTCCGGTGGGACGGACCACGATCAACCGGCCGGTCGGGCGCAATAGGCGGTGGAACTCAGCCGGATTACGCGGGGCGAACACGTCCAGCACCACATCGGCCACCCCATCGGCCAGCGGGAAGGGACGAAAGACGTCCCAGGCCACCGCGGCGGCCCGGTCGTGCGCTCGGGCCGCCGAGCGCAGCGCGTGCACCGAGGTGTCAAGGCCGAGGCCACGGGCACCGGGTAGACGGTCGAGCACGCCGGACAGGTAGTAGCCCGTGCCGCACCCCACCTCCACAACCGTCGCCCGCTCGGGCTCGACGACGGCCGCCAGCCGGGCCCCGACCTCGCGGATGGGCACGTAGGTGCCGGTGGAGAGGAAGCGGCTTCGGGCCCGGACCATGGCCGCGTCGTCGCCGCTGGTGGCGCGGGTGCCCGCCAGCAGAGCGACGTAGCCGTGGCTGGCGATGTCGAAGGCATGGCCCGCCCGGCAGCGCAGCGCGCCGCGGTGAGGATACAGCCGGCCGGTGCGGCACGTCGGGCAGTGCAACAGGCCGAGGATCAGATCGAGGGCAGGGGGAAGAGACACAGGCACGAGGCACTCCTGGGAAGGCGAAGGGAAGAGACCGTGCCTGCGCGAAAACGCGGTTCACGCGGCAGGCACGCCAAGGAGGGCGACGCCGTCCGGCCTCGCCCTCAGTGCCTTCCGGTCACAGGAAGCAGCAGTGCGGAGTGCTCATGAATGCCACGCCGTGAGTCTACGGGCGTGCGCGGAGACGGGTTCCGCCGAATTCGGACGGCACGACCTGACCGAGGTCGAGTTCCGCCCACACGGTCTTGCACGGGACCGGGTCGGCGCGGACGCCCCAGCGGTCGGCCAACTCCCGTACCAGCAGAAGGCCGTAGCCCGACTCACGGGGCGGGCCGTCCGCCGTTCCAGGCGCCCTCTGGGTTTCCGGTCGGCGGTCGCCGCGCGCGTCCGTCACCTCGATACGGAGGGTCGCCGGGGCGGTGAGCGTCAGGGTGAGGCGGAAACTGCGGCCGGGAACGCGGGCGTGCAGCACGGCGTTGGTGGCGAGTTCGGCGACGATCAGCCTCGCCGGGTCCAGCGGCACCTCCCACGTGCGCAGTTGCTCCGTCGCCAGCAGCCTCGCCAGGCGGGCGCCGCGCCGGGTCGCCGACAGCGGCACGGTGAAGCGCGGCTCGGTGGCGCACGGCCGGGGAGAAACGGAACTCCTGGTTCGGGTGATTTCTTCTCTCACATCACTCAGCGTGTCCATTCGGACCTAATCTGTGAAGAGTCGCGGGCCGTGCGGAGCGTGAGCGTCCGGTCCCCGCCCGGCTTACGTCCGGTACGTCCGCCGTGACGGCAGACCCACGGCCGGAGTTGGACACAGGCGTTCAGCGAAAGGTGGTGACGGGCATGCACGAGTGGAACGCGGACACGGAGGACGACGAGTCCGGTGCCGTGATGCGCACGGTGGTCCGGCAGCTCAAGATGTGGCGCGAGGCCGCCGGGATGACGCAGCCGGAGTTCGCCGAGGCCATCGGGTACGGGCACGAGCTGGTGTCGTCCGTCGAGCGGGGGCGCCGCATCCCCCGCCCCGAGTACCTCGACGCGGCGGACCAGGTCTTGGACGCGGGCGGCAAGATCTCCGCGATGAAGGAGGACGTGGCCGAGGCCCGGTACCCCAAGAAGGTACGGGACGTGAAGCAGTTGGAGGCCGAGGCCGTAGAGATCTGCTCGTACAACAACTCGGTCATCGACGGCCTGCTGCAGACCAAGGAGTACGCGGAGGCGGTGTTCAACTCCCGGCGGCCTCCGTTCGCAAGAGAGGAACTGGAACAGCAGGTCGCCGCACGGCTTGCCCGGCAGTCGATCATCGATGACTCCACCGCACTGCCCGTGCTCAGCTTCGTTCAGTGTGAGTCGACGCTGCGGCGCCCTTACGGGGGCAGAATGGTGATGCGCGCGCAACTGGAACGACTCCTGCAACTGAGTCAGTTGAGAAACGTCGATCTTCAGATCATGCCTCTGGAACGCGAGGCGAACGCAGGGGTCGACGGCCCGTTCCGGGTGCTCAGGCTCCAGGACGGAAGCACTACGGGGTACAACGAGGTACAGCTCATCAGTCGTGCCATCGCTGAGCCGAAACTCGTTCAGATCCTCGACATCCGCTATGGGACCATCCGGTCTCAGGCACTCAACCCTCAAGAGTCACTGGCCTTCATCAAGAAACTGCTGGGAGACCCATGAGCATCAAAGCCGCTTCCGGAGTCGACACAGAGCTGCGCTGGATAAAGAGCAGCTACAGCGGGGCAGACACCCCCTCATGCGTCGAGGTCGCAGCAGTCGCGGAAAGCGTCCTCGTCCGCGACTCCAAGACCCCCACCGGCCCCCGCCTCGCCCTCAGCGCCATCACCTGGACGGCCTTCCTGCCATACGTGTCCCGGCCCTGAGCAGGTCAGCCGGCGGCGGCCGTGAGCAGGGTGCGGATCTCGGCGGTGGCCGGTACGCGGCCGGAGACGAGGACCTTCTCGTCGACGACCAGGCCCGGGGTGCGCATGATGCCGTAGCCGGCGATGGCCGCGTAGTCGGTGACCTTCTCGACGGTGGCGTCCAGGCCGAGGTCCTGGAGGGCCTCGCGGGCACGGGATTCGAGGGTGTGGCAGTTGGCGCAGCCCGGACCGAGCACCTTGATGATCACGATCGACAACCCTTCGGGGTCAGGTGAGGATGAGGTTGAACGTGTAGCCCACGGCGGTGATGCCGGTGGCGACGACGGCGATGAAGGTCGCCAGGAGCTGGGGCTTGAGGACCCGGCGCAGCAGGATCATCTCGGGCAGGGACAGGGCGACGACGCTCATCAAGAAGGCGAGCAGGGTGCCCATGGGCAGGCCCTTCTCGTGGAGGGCCTGGACGAGCGGCATGATCCCGGCGGCGTTGGAGTACAGGGGGACGCCGATGGCGACGGCGACCACGACGCCGAAGGCGTTGCCCGGTCCGGCGTAGGTGGTGAAGAAGTCCTCCGGGGCCCAGCCGTGGATCAGCGCGCCGACGCCGATGCCGAGGAGCAGGTAGGGCCAGATCTTGCGCAGGATGGTGCCGACTTCCTCCACGCCCATCTGGACGCGCTGACCCGGCGTGAGACCGGCGGTGGAGTCGATGACCTGGCCGCCGAGCCTGGTCTCGAACACGAACGGCTCGACCCACCGCTGGACGCCGAGGCGGCCCAGGACCCAGCCGGCGCCGATGGCGATCAGGAGTCCGGCGGCGATGTAGAGGGCGGTGACTTTCCAACCGAACAGGGTGAACAGCAAGCCGATGGCGATCTCGTTGACCAGGGGGCTGGCGATGAGGAAGCTCAGGGTCACCCCGATCGGGACCCCGGCGGCGACGAAGCCGATGAACGCGGGCACGGCACTGCACGAGCAGAACGGGGTGATGACGCCGAGGCCGGCGGCCATGACGTTGCCGGCGCCCTCGCGCCGCCCGCCGAGCAGGGCGCGGGTGCGTTCGATGCTCATCCAGGAGCGGAGCACGGTGACGACGAAGATGATCCCCGTCAGCAGCAGGGTGATCTTGACGGTGTCGTAGCAGAAGAAGTGGATCGTCTCGGTGAGCCGGTCGGCGGGGTCCAGTCCGGCCGCGTCGTACAGGATGCGGTCCCAGATCCAGCCGTTGACCTGGTACGCGGCCACCCATACGAGCGCGGCACCGGCCAGGGCGACGCGCCGCCGGGCGGGTGTGTCGGGCAGGCGCTCGGCGATGCTCACAGCTCCACCCTGCCGGGCTCGGGCAGCCCAGGAAGGGCGGCGTGCAGACGGGCGAGAGCGTCCGGGGCCAGGACGTAGTCGATCCAGCGGCCCCGGCGGCTGGAGACGATCAGTCCGGCCTCCCTGAGCACCTTCAAGTGGTAGCTGAGCAGGTTCGCGGGGATCGGGAGCTGCTTCTGCAGTTCGCACACGCAGGCCTGGCCGCCAGCCAGTTGCCGGAGCAGCGACCAGCGCACGGGGTCGGCCACCGCCTGCAACAGGGCCACCGACCTGTCCACGCCCGAGGCCCCGGCAGCGGTCGGGGCCTCGCCGGACGGCATCGCTTCGGGCATCGTCGTTTCAATCCTGATTGATGTGGTGGGGCAGAAGCGGAGGAACAACAGCAGACGATGACAGAAGCACCGAACTCATCACTGCAAGTGCTGTTGAACTGTTCGCTTCCATGCTGTGATGGCGGAGTCGACGACGTCAGGGGCCTACGTCCCCTCCCAGGGGCCTTACGGCCCCGTGCCGCCCAGCCGCCCCGCCCCGGCCCCACCCCGAAGGAAGCACCCGCCCCATGCCCGCCGCCCCGCTCGCCTCCGTGCTCTTCGTCTGTGTCCACAACGCCGGCCGCTCCCAGATGGCCGCCGGGTTCCTCGCCCACCTCGCGGGCGACCGCATCGAGGTCCGCTCCGCCGGTTCCCTCCCGGCCGACCAGGTCAACCCGGCCGCCGTCGAGGCCATGGCCGAGGCCGGTATCGACATCACGGACCAGAGGCCGAAGGTGCTCACCACCGAGGCGGTCCAGACGTCCGACTACGTCATCACCATGGGCTGCGGCGACACCTGCCCGGTCTTCCCCGGCAAGACGTACCTCGACTGGGCCCTGGAAGACCCCGCAGGCCAAGGGATCGAGGCGGTCCGCCCCATCCGCGACGAGATCAGAACCCGCGTCGAGATCCTGATCGCCGAGATCGACGCAGGGCAGCAGGACGCGTGAACTCGGCTGCCCTGCCGTGGGGGAGCCAGGTCAGGGAAGGTACGTCTGCTGCCATTCGATGGAGGTCATGGTGAGCGCGGCCTCGGCGAGAGACTGGGCAGCGGCCGTCTTGAGGCTTGAGAGGCTGCTGTCGATCCAGGGCTGGACGTTCGCACAGCCCTGTTCGCGGTACTCCACGGCCTGGAGGAGGCATTCGAGCTTGTCCGCGTCGTGAGCGCAGATCACTTCGCGGGAGTCGCCGCTCTCGTACTCCTCCACGATCCGCTGGGCCCCGGCCTTCACTGCCGGATGCGCGGCCGACACCTGGTCCGCGGTGACCTTCTCGTTACCGGCGGCTTCGAGGTAGCGCCGGCCGATGTGCGGGATGTCGCCGACGCGGGTCTCCTGCGTGTCGTGCCACAGTCCGAGGAGGGCCGTCTTCGCCGGGTCGGCGCCTTCCATCATGGCGAGCACGGAGCCGATGAGGGCAGTCCTGAAGCTGTGCTCGGCGATGGTCTCGGGGTCCTTGACCCCGGCGATCCACCAACCCGACCGCTTGGCACGCTTCAGCATCCCCATCTCCAGCAGGAAGCCTGCCGTGCCCTTCGCCTGGCCCTGCTCCACGTCCGCCACGAGATACGCCCTCCGGTGTGTCAATTCCGGTGCTGACGAAGAACGTAGTGCACCGACCCGAGTTCCTGCCCGGACCGCCTGGAAACCACACGGCGATCGAGCAGCGCACTGGTGTACGTGTACAGCCGCTCAGCCGCTTCGGGATCCGCCAAGGGCAGCCACCGGTGCCTGGTCAGCAGGGCCCACAGTGAGTGGACGTGGAGATCCACGTACGCCGGCGCCTGGTGGAGGCCGGCGGTGAGTCCTCTCAGGAGGCGTACGGGTTCCCAGTGGCCGTGTCCGCACCGCATGAACCCGTCGTCTCGTTGAGACTCTTGGATCGATCCCAGCCAGTAGGCCCAGTAGGTGAGGTTGGCTGTCTCGGCGGTGTCGTCGCCGGCCATGGCCCTGTCGATGAAGTCCAGCAGGGGCAGGGGGTCGCCAAGGCGTGCGAGTGCGACGGCAGCCGACCGCGCGGCGGCCCAGTGAGGCGTCCAGCCTCGGACTGTGACGAGATCGCGGCGGGCGTACAGGGCCTGCCCCGTCCATGCTGTCGCCTCGGGCGTCCCGTCGTAAGAGCACAGATAGAGCGCTTGGCGGTGCAGGAGTAATCCGTCCTCCCCCGCGCGCAAGGCCGATTCGGCCGCCTCCCGAAGCCGGGAGAAGAACATGCGGCGGTCGGGCATCGGCAGCAACGGCGCCTTGGCGACAGGACCACGGCGTCCCGGCGTCGGGTGACATACGAGAGCCGGCGGAACCGTTCCGTTCAGGGCCCACACGATCATGTCGGCCGTGTCGCGCGTGTGCACCCAGTCGGCAAGAGGGTGCGGTGCCGTGTCGTCCGGGTGGATCGTCGCGGAGATGATGCGGTCCGCGTCCATGGCCGGATCGAGGAGCTGAAGGGTACGGGGGTCCGCGCCTATGGCCAGCAGGCGGCGCCTCAGGTTCAGCAGTGCGCCGGCCTTCACGTTGGCGAGCGGCCTCCGCCCGGTTTCCCAGCCCTGCCAGGTGGCCAGGTCCACGCCGAGGGCCTCGGCCATGCCGGTCTGCGTGCGGTGCGCGCTCTCCCTGGAGACACGGAGCACGAACCCGGCGATCGTGCCGACTGCGGCACGCCCTCTCACGACGGCTCCCCTCACGGCCGTACCGTACCGCCCTCCCGCACCCTCGGTCACCGAACCCGTACTCGCAGTCAGTTCTGCTCCGTCCGCGGTAGCCGTAGCTTCTGGGTCGTAGCTGAGCCACCGTCATCAGAGAGGCAGGCGCGATGTCCACCGCAGTCGAGAGCACGGCACGCCCCTGGGGGGCCGGTCGGCTTGCCCCGTATCCCACCGTCACCCACCGCCCCCACACATCGGTCGTGATCGACCCCGCCACTCAGCTCGGCGTCTACCTGGACCACGCGGGCCAGGTCATCGAGATGGGCAAGCACGGCACCGGTAAAGGCACCGAGACGAAGACGAGGACCAACTCGGACTCGGCACCTGATGAGGGGCATGACCAGGACTCGGAGCAGGACTGACCGGTGGGCGACGAAAGGCCGGTGCTCGTGGCCACCGAGGCGGATGATCTCACCGCTGACATGGTGATCGCCCAGCTGAACCGTCGGAACGTGCCGGTGGTCAGGTTCAACCCCGCCGACATCGAGGCCGACTTGACGGTCACAGCCCGGTTCGGCACCTGCCCGGCCCCCATGGCCGGGCAGGTTCGTACGTCGTCGCGGGCCGTCGACCTGACCGCGGTGCGGTCGGTGTACTGGCGCCGCCCGGTGTGGCCCGCCTTCGAGCACCTCGGCGTCGATGACGCGCGTTTCGCGGCGGCACAGGTCCGCTACGGGCTCGGCGGCATCCTCTACGCCCTCGACGGACCGCTCTGGGTGAACCATCCGCTCCGCAATGCCGCCGCCGACTACAAGCCCGCGCAACTCGCCGTCGCCCGGCGTCTCGGGCTGACCGTGCCGCCGACGCTGGTGACGAACGACCCCGCCGAGGCCCGGCGCTTCGCCGCCGGGCACGATCAGGTGATCTTCAAGACCCTCCGCTGGACCCGCTACCAGCGTGAGGGGGTCGCCCTGACGGGATGGGCCGACCCGGTCACGGCGGCCGAGATCGACGAGAGCGTGCACGTGGTGCCGCACCTGTTCCAGGCGGTCGTGGACAAGGTGGCCGACATCCGCGTGCTGGTGGTGGGCAGACGGACGTTCGCCGTGCGGATCGAGTCGGGGATGCTCGACTGGCGCAAGGACTACTCGGCGCTGTCCTACAGCGTGGTGGACCTGCCCGACCGCACCAGCAGGGCACTCCTCGCCCACCTGGATCACTTCGGGCTGGTCTCAGGGAGCTTCGACCTCGCCGTGGACAAGACGGGCGAGCTGTGGTGGCTGGAGCTGAACCCGAACGGACAGTGGGGATGGCTGGAGGAATCCACCGGCCTCGCCATGTCCGCCGTATTCGCCGAACTGCTGACGCAAGGAACCGCCCCATGACCGGCACCGCCCCCCGACGACGTGCCCTCGCCGAGCGCCTGGCCGGGGCGGGTGTCCTCGTCAGTCCTCGGTGGCGGGCGGCGGTGGAAGCCGTGCCGCGGGAACTGTTTCTGAACCCGGGCGTGTTCCTGCCCGCCGGGGGTGGCCGGTGGCGCCCGGTCACGGCTGCCGGAACCGATCCGGACGAGTGGGCACAGATCGCCTACCGCGACGAGTCCCTGACCACCCAGCTCGACGGACACCTCACCGCCGACCAGGTCGGTGACCTGGTGGAGGGCTCACCGACGTCGTCGTCCACCACTCCCGTCACCGTGGTGGACATGCTGGAGAAGCTGGAGGTGGAAGACGGTCATCGGGTGCTGGAGATCGGTACGGGCACCGGTTATTCGTCCGCCCTGCTGTGCCACCGTCTGGGGGAGGACAACGTCACCACGGTCGAAGTGGACCCCGGGGTCGCGGCCCGTGCGGATGCCGCGCTGGAATCGGCCGGTTACTCGACCTGGACCGTCACGGGAGACGGGCTCCTCGGTCATCCCCGCCGGGCGCCGTACGACCGTGTCATCGCCACCTGCGCGGTGCGCCGCGTCCCCTACACCTGGATCCGCCAGACCAGGCCGGGCGGCATCGTCCTCGCCACGGTCGGCGGATCCTGGCATTACGGCACCGGACTCGCCAAGGTCAGGGTCGCCGGGGACGGCAGCGCCGAGGGCCGGATCATCGGCCGCTCCTCGTTCATGCAGGCCCGGTCCCAGGCGGAGGTGCCGATCGGCGGTGACCTGTCCGCCCGTACCGCCTACGCCGACAGCGAGCGGGAGACCAGGGTGTCCCCTCTGCTGCTGGAGGAGTGGATGCCGGCCTTCCTCGCGCAACTCGCCGTCCCCGGAGCCCGCTTCACCCGCGCCACCTCCGCGGAGGGGAACCGGCTCCTGTACCTCTTCGATCCGGACCACGAGTCGTTCGCGTCGTTCCTGGAGAACGGAGAGGCCTGGACGGTCCGGCAGGGCGGCCCGCTGTCTCTCTGGGACACGATCGAGCAGGCCCTCGCCCTGTGGCAGGAAGCGGAAAGCCCCGACATCACCACCGTACGGCTGCACGTCACGCAGGGGACGCACACCTACTGGATCGAAGGCCACCCGGCGCTCCGTTGGCAGCACCACCTTCACTGACCGGGACAGGGGGCCGCTGTGGCCGGAACGCCCGGTGGCGGAGGGCGCCCGCTCGCGCAGGCGCCCTCCGCCACCACCTCTACGGCCGCTACAACCTCACGTCGTCGACCGCCGGCGCCGGGCCCCCGGCCTGCGCTCGCTGGGCCGGGTCACCGGGTCGCCCGCCTCCAGGGCGGCGGCTCGGCGCTTCAGGCCGAAGTCGGCCAGGGCCTCCGCCAGTTTGTGGACCGACGGTTCCGGGGCCATGACGTCGACCCGCAGGCCGTGCTCCTCCGCCGTCTTCGCCGTGGCCGGGCCGATACAGGCGATCACCGTCACGTTGTGCGGCTTGCCGGCGATGCCCACCAGGTTGCGGACCGTGGAGGAGGACGTGAAGAGGACCGCGTCGAAGCCGCCGCCCTTGATCGCCTCCCGGGTCTCGGCCGGGGGCGGCGACGCGCGGACCGTGCGGTACGCCGTGACGTCGTCCACCTCCCAGCCCAGCTCGATCAGGCCCGCCACCAGGGTCTCCGTGGCGATGTCCGCGCGGGGGAGGAAGACCCGGTCGATCGGGTCGAAGACCGGGTCGTACGGGGGCCAGTCCTCCAGGAGGCCGGCCGCCGACTGCTCGCCGCTCGGGATCAGGTCCGGCTTCACCCCGAACTCGACGAGGGCGCGCGCCGTCTGGTCGCCCACCGCGGCCACCTTGATGCCCGCGAAGGCCCGCGCGTCCAGGCCGTACTCCTCGAACTTCTCCCGCACCGCCTTCACCGCGTTGACCGACGTGAACGCGATCCACTCGTAGCGGCCCGTCACCAGGCCCTTCACCGCGCGCTCCATCTGCTGCGGGGTACGCGGGGGTTCCACCGCGATCGTCGGGACCTCGTACGGGACCGCGCCGTAGGAGCGCAGCTGGTCCGAGAGGGACGCCGCCTGTTCCTTGGTGCGCGGGACCAGGACCTTCCAGCCGAACAGGGGCTTCGACTCGAACCACGCCAGCTGGTTGCGCTGGGCCGCGGAGGAGCGTTCGCCGATCACCGCTATCACCGGGCGGTTGCCCTCCGGCGACGGCAGCACCTTGGCCTGCTTGAAGGTCTGGGCGATCGTGCCCAGCGTCGCCGTCCAGGTGCGCTGCCGGGTCGTCGTGCCCGCCACCGTCACCGTCACCGGGGTGTCCGGCTTACGGCCCGCCGCCACCAGCTCACCGGCCGCCGCCGCGACGGAGTCGAGGGTCGTCGAGACGACCACCGTGCCGTCCGACGCGCCGACCTCCGTCCAGCAGCGGTCCGAGGCCGTACGGGCGTCCACGAAACGGACGTCCGCGCCGTGGGCGTCCCGGAGGGGGACACCCGCGTAGGCGGGCACGCCCACGGCCGCCGCCACACCGGGCACCACCTCGAACGGGACACCCGCCGCGGCGCACGCCAGCATCTCCCCGGCGGCGTAAGTGTCCAGGCCAGGGTCACCGGACACGGCACGGACGACCCGCCGTCCACCCCGCGAGGCCTCCATGACAAGATGTGTCGCATCCCGCATTGACGGGGACCCAGCGGTCTTTGACGCACTGTCGACGACCGTCAGCTGGGGTGCGCCCGTGCCCGGATTCGCATCCGAGGAGGAGGGCCCTGACGGGTCCTTGTCCGTGGGCACGATCGTCACCCCCGGCCGGGCATGGGTCCGTACGACGTCGAGCACCTCGTGCTCGGCGACCAGGACGTCCGCGTGCGCCAGCGCCTCCACGGCGCGCAGAGTCAGCAGTCCCGGATCCCCGGGTCCGGCACCCAGGAAGGTGACGTGCCCGTGTTCAGGTCCGGCGGCAGGGAAGGTGGTGGGGCTCACTGCGCTCGCTCCCCCATCAGACCGGCCGCGCCCTGGGCGAGCATCTCGGCGGCGAGTTCGCGGCCGAGGGCCGTCGCCTGCTCGTGCGTCCGGGGTACGGGACCGGTGGTGGACAGCTGCACCAGCGTCGCGCCGTCGGGAGTCCCGACGATGCCCCGCAGGCGCATTTCCTTGACATTCATGGCACTTCCGACGTTCTCGACGGCCTGCCCGCCGGCATGGGGGTCCCCCCACTCGAACGGAGCCGGGAACGGGGGAAGGTCGGCCAGCGCGCCCACCGGGGCGCTGCAACCGGCCTCCAGGGCGGCGAGCAGGGACCTTTCGGCGGTCACGGCGATCCGGGTGAACGGGTCGTCGAGTCCGGCGAGGGCGGTGATCAGCTCCGTGTCGTCCGCGACGCACTCGATCGCCAGCGCCCCCTGGCCGGGAGCGGGCAGCACCGTGTCGACCGACAGGAAGTCGGTCACCTCGTCGGCGCGGCCTATCCGGTTCAGCCCGGCGGCGGCCAGGACGACTGCGTCCAGTGCCCCGTCCCGGACGTACCGGATGCGGGTGTCGACGTTGCCGCGTATCGGCACCGTCTCGATGGTCAGCCCGTGCGTGCGTGCGTACGCGTTCAGCTGTGCCGCCCGGCGCGGCGAACCCGTACCGATGCGCGCCCCGCGGGGCAGGTCGCTGAACTTCAGCGCGTCCCGGGCGACGATCACGTCCCGCGGGTCCTCGCGCAGCGGTACGGCCGCCAGCGTCAGGCCCTCGGGCTGCGCGGTCGGCAGGTCCTTGAGCGAGTGCACGGCGAAGTCGACCTCGCCGCGCAGCAGCGCGTCGCGGAGGGCGGCCACGAACACACCCGTGCCGCCGATCTGCGCGAGGTGCTCGCGCGACGTGTCGCCGTACGTGACGATCTCGACGAGTTCGACGGGCCGGCCGGTCGTCCGGCGTACCGCTTCCGCCACCAGCCCGGACTGGGCCATGGCGAGCTTGCTCCGCCTCGTCCCGAGCCGCAGCACCCCGTCGTCCGGCCTCCTCGGCCGGCGGGACGCGTCGGCCCGCGGTTCTCTCGGCACACTCATACTGGCCCTCGGTTCTTGCTGTTCTTCGATTCGACGTCGCCCGCGGCGCCCGTCCCGGTGACGCCCGCGGTGTCCGGCGTGCCCATGGCCGTGCCGTCCGGCGTGCCCGTGCCGTCCGCCGCCCGGGACACGGCTGCCACCGTCTCCTGGTCGAGGTCGAACAAGGTGCGCAGAGCGTCCGCGTACCCCGCGCCGCCCGGTTCGGACGCGAGCTGCTTGACCCGGACCGTCGGCGCGTGCAGCAGCTTGTCCACGACACGCCGTACGGTCTGGCTGATCTCCGCCCGGTGCTTGGCGTCCAGGCCCGGCAGCCTGCCCTCCAGGCGGGCGATCTCACCGGCCACGACACCGGCGGCCATGGCGCGCAGCGCCACGACGGTCGGCGTGATGTGCGCGGCCCGCTGCGCCGCGCCGAACGCGGCGACCTCGTCGGCGACGATCCGGCGCACCTGGTCGACGTCGGCCGCCATCGGGGCGTCCGCGGAGGCTTCGGCGAGCGACTCGATGTCCACCAGCCGCACCCCCGCCAGCCGGTGCACCGCCGGGTCGATGTCGCGCGGCATGGCGAGGTCGAGCAGATACAGCGCGGGCTCGCTGCGCGCCGCCGCGGGCAACGGCTCCGGCCTGCGGAGTTCGGGGATACGGCCCACGGCGGCGGCGGTGGCGGCGAGGGCCGCGATCAGCTCGGCGTCCTCCTCGACCGTACGGTGCGCCGCCTCCCGGCGGTCCACCGTGCCGTTGCCGACCCACGCCGCGTGCTGCTCCAGCGTCGCCGCGTCCATGCCGGCCACCGCGGCCTCCCCCAGCACGGAGAAACCGTTCGTCGCCGCGGCCCGCCGGGTGCCTTCGGCCGCGGTCGGGTCGAGCGGGGTGTCCAGGCCGTCCGCGCCGGTACCGAGGCGGGTCACGTCGGAGCCGAGGCCGGTGGGGGGCAGGTCCGGCAGGTCCATCGGGGCCGGCCGTCGCGCCGTACGGGTCTCCGCGGCCTCCGCCACGGCGGTCGCCGTCAGGACGAGGCCCGTGGCGCCCGTGCAGGAGACGGCGATGTCGGCACGTGTCAGCTCGACCGGCACCGAGTGCATCGGTACCGCGCGGGCCAGCACGTCCGTTCCGTCCGTCCCGTCCGTGCCTTCCGGGGTGTACGCCCCGGCCGGGCGCTGCCCGTACTGCTCCTCCAGCAGCGTCACCAGGCGCTCCGCGCGGTCCTCCGTACGGTTGGCGACCACGACCTCGGCGACCCCGGCCCGCGCCAGCGTCGCCGCGGCCAGCGACGACATCGAACCGGCGCCGATCACCAGGGCCCGCTTGCCGCGCGCCCACTCGGTGACCGGGGTGCCCGCGGCGAGCTGCTCCAGGCCGAAGGTGACCAGGGACTGCCCGGCGCGGTCGATCCCGGTCTCGGAGTGGGCCCGCTTGCCGACCCTCAGAGCCTGCTGGAACAGGTCGTTCAGCAGCCGCCCGGCGGTGTGCAGTTCCTGGGCGCGGGCCAGCGAGTCCTTGATCTGGCCGAGGATCTGGCCCTCGCCGACGACCATCGAGTCCAGGCCGCAGGCCACCGAGAAGAGATGGTGGACGGCCCGGTCCTCGTAGTGGACGTAGAGGTAGGGCGTCAGCTCGTCCAGGCCGACGCCGCTGTGCTGGGCGAGCAGCGTGGACAGCTCGGCGACCCCGGCGTGGAACTTGTCGACGTCGGCGTACAGCTCGATGCGGTTGCAGGTGGCGAGCACCCCGGCCTCGGCGGCCGGTTCGGCGGCGACCGTGTCCTGCACCAGCTTGGCCTGGGCGTCCGCGGACAGCGCGGCCCGCTCCAGCACGCTCACCGGCGCACTGCGGTGGCTCAGCCCTACGACGAGAAGACTCATGCGGGCATCACGGCGGGCACATCCCCCTCAGGCCCCTGATCGGCGGACTCGCCGCGGCTCGCGGCGGGCGGTACGGCGGTGTCGGCACCGGCGGCCTTCGCGGCGGCACCGGCGGCGGCAGGAGCGGTGGCGGCCTTGGCGGTGGCGGCGGCTATGTGCGCGGCCTCCTCGCCGGCCTTGCGCTGCTCGTGGAAGGCGAGGATCTGCAGCTCGATGGAGAGATCGACCTTGCGCACGTCCACGCCGTCCGGCACGGCCAGCACGGTCGGCGCGAAGTTCAGGATGGAGGTCACCCCGGCGGACACCAGCCGGTCGCAGACCTGCTGCGCGGCGCCCGCGGGGGTCGCGATCACCCCGATCGACACGTCGTTGTCCTCGACGATCCGCTCCAGCTCGTCCGTGTGCCGCACCGGGATCCCCGCGACGGGCCGGCCGGCCAGCGCGGGGTCGGCGTCGATCAGGGCGGCGACCCGGAACCCGCGGGAGGCGAAACCGCCGTAGTTGGCGAGCGCGGCGCCGAGGTTGCCGATACCGACGATCACCACGGGCCAGTCCTGGGTGAGCCCCAGTTCGCGGGAGATCTGGTACACGAGATACTCGACGTCGTAGCCGACGCCCCGTGTGCCGTAGGAACCCAGGTAGGAGAAGTCCTTGCGCAGCTTCGCGGAGTTGACCCCCGCGGCGGCCGCCAGCTCCTCCGAGGAGACCGTGGGAACCGAACGCTCCGACAGAGTCGTCAGAGCACGGAGATACAGCGGAAGACGGGCGACGGTGGCCTCGGGAATGCCTCGGCTGCGGGTCGCCGGTCGGTGGGTTCGGCCAGTTGCCACGGTGCTCCTGCGGGTAGAGCGGGGCTGAAGGCGGTCACATGTCCCCAGACCGCCCCGTGCAATGCAGGCTATGTCTTTGTGAACGCGTGCACAAAGATGGTGTCCGATTTGCCCGTCGAACGTGACCGGCGTCACGCAGGCTCTGAGCCATCGCAAGGAACCGGCCCTCAGGCCCCTATGTCCCTTTTCCGACCGGGGCAAAACCGCCCACTCTCCTCATGAATCCCGCCTCCGAACCCATTTTGCCCATCGATCCCAAGCCAGTCACCGGGCCAGTTGTACCAGTCAGTCAGTGCCGGTCAGGGCCTTGCGCAACCGCTCTTCGTTCACTCGCCAGAACGTGTGTTGCGCGCCGTCGACGAGGACGACCGGAATCTGCTCCCAGTAGAGGTCGTACAGATGCGGGTCCTGGGAGATGTCCTTCTGCTCCCACGTCACTCCCAGCTCACCGCACACCTTCTCCACCACCGCCTGCGCGTCGTCGCACAGGTGACAGCCGGGCTTGCGGACCAGGGTGACGAGACGGTCGGGCCGGGGGCGGGGGGCGGCCGGGGACTCCCGGCGGAACAGGGGCGGCGTCATACCGGCCATTGTCACGCCTGGGGCAGGACCCGGCGGCGGGTCGGTACGGGGCCGTTGCGACGTCGTTGCGGCACCGTTGCCGCAACAACTGCCGCATCGGCCGCCGTATCGGCGCGGCACCGTCGTCAGGGTGCGGCGCGCTGTCGGTGTGTCACCTCTTTAACGGGCCGGTCGCGGAGAGTTCACGGCGTTCGAACCTGGCGGATCCGGAACCGCCCGGCGGACTGGCTATGCTCACGCCATGGCCGCTCTCGGATGGCTCACTCCCCGTAGGCGCTCCGCCACGGCGCGGAGCGTGTTGGCAGGCGAGGCCTCGGCGGAGGCAGCGCGCAAATCCTCCCTGGAGGCCCAGGCAGCCCTGGAGGACCTGGAGGACCTGGCGGACCGGGAAGCCCCGGAGGGCCGGAAGGCCCAGAAGGCGGCGAAGGCCGGGAAAGCCGGCAAGGAGACGCCGGTCGAGCCCCCGTTCCCGGTGCACGGCGACGACAAGGCCGCCGCCTTCTTCGACCTGGACAACACCGTCATGCAGGGCGCCGCGCTCTTCCACTTCGGCCGCGGCCTCTACAAGCGCAAGTTCTTCGAGACCCGCGACCTCGCACGGTTCGCCTGGCAGCAGGCCTGGTTCCGGCTGGCCGGGAGCGAGGACCCCGAGCACATGCAGGAGGCCCGGGACTCCGCCCTGTCCATCGTCCAGGGCCACCGCGTCGCCGAGTTGCAGTCCATCGGCGAGGAGATCTACGACGAGTACATGGCCGAGCGGATCTGGCCGGGCACCCGCGCCCTCGCCCAGGCCCACCTCGACGCCGGTCAGAAGGTGTGGCTGGTCACCGCCGCCCCCGTCGAGATCGCCCAGGTCATCGCCCGCCGCCTCGGTCTGACCGGTGCGCTCGGGACGGTCGCGGAGTCGGTCGACGGCGTCTACACCGGCAAGCTGGTCGGTGAGCCGCTGCACGGTCCCGCCAAGGCGGAGGCCGTCCGCGCGCTGGCCACCGCCGAGAGGCTGGACCTGTCGCGGTGCGCCGCGTACAGCGACTCGCACAACGACATCCCCATGCTGTCGCTGGTGGGCCACCCCTACGCCATCAACCCGGACGCCAAACTGCGCAGGCACGCCCGGGACAAGGACTGGCGGCTGCGCGACTACCGCACCGCGCGCAAGGCGGCGAAGGTCGGCATCCCGGCCGCGGCCGGCGTCGGCGCGGTCGCGGGCGGCACGGCGGCGGCCATCGCGATCAGCCGCCGCCGCCGCTGACTCCACCTCCGCCGGCTCCGCCCCCGCGCACGGTCCCGAGGGCCCCGGGGCCGGTCCCGGACGCGCTCCCACGCGCCTTCCGCGATCGTCGTTGACCACCCCGGACCGCCCCACATCTCCCACACCGGACACGCCCGATACATCGGGGGTGCACCCGTATGTCCCGGACCAGCCCCGTTGACGGTACGCGATCACAACACGCCCCGCGCGGCTCGCAACACGGACCGAATCGATCAACAAACGGTCACTTCACGCCACTTGGTCGGGCCTCAATACGTAACAGAAGTGACGTAATCGATTGTTTGAGCAACTGGGTGTAGCAGCGCCTATACTTAGCGTTATTCTCCTCAGACGCAAACCGGTACCCCTCCGTCGCTACGACGGGTGAAAGGTTCCGTACTGCACGTGATGGAAGCTCTGCCTCTGGGAGTCCCGTGTACCCATACGTCGGGGTTGACGCCTCGGGCCTGGCTACGCTGCGCGCAAGGGTCGCGGCGGCGCGGCACCTGTTGCGCGGCTGCGTCCCCACCGCGTACGGCGTCCCCGCCTTCGCCGCCCCCGCACCGGCCGGCCCGTGCTACGCCCTGGCGGACGGCGGCGCCGCGGTCGGCAGGCGGGGCCGCTCCTCCGGCCAGGCCGCCACCACACGCCGCCCTGCCGCCGACAGCGACAGCGCCCGCATGATGGACCTCGTGGAGCGCGCCCAGGCCGGTGAGGCCGAGGCCTTCGGCCGCCTCTACGACCAGTACAGCGACACCGTCTACCGCTTCATCTACTACCGGGTGAACAGCAAGGCGACCGCCGAGGACCTCACCAGCGAGACGTTCCTGCGGGCGCTGCGCCGCATCGGCACCTTCACCTGGCAGGGCCGCGACTTCGGCGCCTGGCTCGTCACCATCGCCCGCAACCTGGTCGCCGACCACTTCAAGTCGAGCCGCTTCCGGCTCGAGGTGACCACCGGCGAGATGCTCGACGCCAACGAGGTGGCGCGCTCGCCGGAGGACTCCGTCCTGGAGTCGCTCTCCAACGCCGCCCTCCTGGACGCCGTACGGCGGCTCAACCCCCAGCAGCAGGAGTGCGTGACGCTCCGCTTCCTCCAGGGGCTGTCCGTCGCCGAGACGGCACGGGTGATGGGCAAGAACGAGGGCGCCATCAAGACCCTCCAGTACCGCGCCGTACGCAGCCTGGCCCGGCTGCTGCCGGACGACGCCCGCTGACCCGGCGCGCTCCACCCCCACTCCCCGCCCTCCCTCGTCCTGTCCCTCCCACCCGTCCACATCACCCGACGATCACTTTGAGTAGTGCTCATACCACCTTCAGTGAAGGCTCGTGACTTCCGGATCCGTTGTCCCCGCGTCCGTAACCCAGGTGCCGCGCCAGTCGTTGTGCGGGATACAGGCTCCCTGTGGTCACGTCGAGACCGCGCCTGGTCACTCGATCGGGTGGCCGCGGTACGCGACGTGCAACCCCGAGACACCCCGGGGAGTCGACCGTCATGACGAGAGGAGGTGCCGCCAGTGATCGCGAACGTATCGGCACACCGGCGGGCGAACGCCTTCGCCCAGGCCCTGGAAGAGCAGTCCGACCGGGGCCCGGCGGCCGAGCAGGACGAAGGACCGGCTCCGGCCCCGGCCGCTGCCGCGGCGGAGCGGACCGAGCAGGGCCGGCTGCTGGACCTCACCAGAGGCCTCGCCGAGCTGCCCCGACCGGAGCTCGACCCGGAGGTCAAGGTCGTCCAGCGAGCCCAGCTCGTGGCCGCGATGGAGGCCATGCTGCAGGGCGGCACCATGGGCGAGGCGGCGGAACCCGCGCTGCCCGGGCAGCGTTCGCACCGCAAGTCCGCCCAGCGGGCGACCGGCCTGGGAAAGCTGCGGCCGCGCTCCCGGCTCACCAAGGGGCTGACCGCGGGCGGGCTCAGTGTCGGGGTGATGGCGAGCGCCTTCGGTGGAGTCGCCGCTGCCAGCTCCAGCGCCCTGCCCGGTGATTCCCTCTACGGCCTCAAGCGCGGCATAGAGGATTTCAAGCTCAACTATCTGTCCGACGGCAACGACGAGCGCGGCCGGACCTACCTCGACCAGGCCTCGACCAGGCTCGGCGAGGCCCGGCGGCTGATGGAGCGGGACCGCGGCGGACACCTCGACCACGAGTCGCTGGGCGAGATCCGCCGCACCCTGACGGGGATGCGGCAGGACGTCTCCGAGGGCCACCGCCTGCTCCACGAGGCGTACGAGCGCAATCCGGACTCCCTGGGCCCCATCCAGGCCCTGTCCGCCTTCTCGCACTCGCACCGCGAGGCCTGGGGCATCCTGCGCGACCGGCTGCCCGTGCAGCTCGGCGACGTCAGCCGCGAGGTGTCGTCGGTGTTCGACGCCATAGACCAGGAGGTCGCCCCGCTCCAGTCCCTGCTGCCCCAGCCTCCCTCCCACGGCGGCGGCACGGACCGGCCGCGGGGATCCGGGGCGTCGAAGGGCGCCACCCCGTCCGGCGGCGGCCCTCGTTCGGCCTCGCCCAGCGGTGACGCGTCGTCCGGCGGCGGCACGGACGGCAAGGGCGCCCCCAGTGCCTCCGCCACCCGCAGCGCCGGAGACGGGCTGCTCGGCGGTACCTCGGGCGGCCTGCTCGACCCGCCCGCGTCGACGGGGAGCACCTCGCCGTCGGCCAGTGCGTCCAGCCCCCCGGACGTCACCCTCCCACCGCTCCTGCCCGGCCTGCTCCCGGGCCTGGACATCGACGGCAGCAACTAGCGCCGCGGCAGGCAATGTTTGCCCGCGAAGGAGCGGCGTCCGGTGCGTGCTCTCTGGGGTCCCCCCTGCTCGAAGAGCTTGGGGGGGTGCCGGGCGTCGCGACGGGGCGAACATTGCCTGCCGCGGCACTAGCGCCGCGGCCCCAGGCGTGGGGCGGGGCGGGCAGGGATCATCGGCGGCGGCACGGGTCGGTTCTGTTTCGACGCAGAACCGACCCGGCGGGGGAGGAAACGCGCGTCACGAGCCGGACGCGCCTCTGCCGAACGTGCCGTCGCCAGGTCAGAAGAAGACCGAGCGGCGCTGCACGAGCAGCTTGTACAGCGTGTGCTGGATCTGCTCGCGCACCTGGTCGGTCAGGTTGAACATCAGCATCGGATCGTCCGCGGCCTCCGGCGGATAGCCGTCCGTGCGGATCGGCTCGCCGAACTGGATCGTCCACTTCGTCGGCAGCGGGATCGCGCCCAGCGGCCCGAGCCAGGGGAAGGTGGGCGTGAGCGGGAAGTACGGGAAGCCCAGCAGCCGCGCCAGCGTCTTGGAGTTGCCGATCATCGGGTAGATCTCCTCGGCCCCGACGATCGAGCACGGCACGATCGGCGTACGCTGCCGCAGCGCCGTCGACACGAAGCCACCGCGCCCGAAGCGCTGGAGCTTGTAGCGGTCCCCGAAGGGCTTGCCGATGCCCTTGAAGCCCTCCGGCATCACCCCGACCAGCTCACCCTGCCCCAGCAGCCGTTCGGCGTCCTCGGTGCAGGCGAGGGTGTGGCCCAGTTTGCGGGCGAGTTCGTTGACCACGGGCAGGACGAACACCAAGTCGGCCGCCAGCAGCCGTAGATGACGGCCCGCCGGGTGCTGATCGTGCACGGCGACCTGCATCATCAGGCCGTCGAGCGGCATGGTCCCGGAGTGGTTGGCGACGATGAGGGCGCCGCCCTCGGCCGGGATGTTCTCGATGCCCTTCACCTCCACCCGGAAGTACTTCTCGTACACCGGGCGCAGCAGCGACATCAGGACCTGGTCGGTGAGCTCCGCGTCGTAGCCGAAGTCGTCGACGTCGTAGTCCCCCGTGAGACGCCGGCGCAGGAAGGCCAGACCGCTGGCGACCCGCCGCTCGAAGCCGTCCGTCCCGGCCGCCCCGTCCACGCCCTGCGCACCGGCAGCACCGTGCGTGCCGTCGGCGCCCCCGGCTCCCCCGGCACCGGCGCGGCGGTCGTCACCGCCCGTCTGCTGCCGCCGCTGCTCACGGTCGTCACGGTTCCCACGGGTCACAGGGACATCATCCTTCCCGGCGCCCCTTCCCGGCAGCGGCTGCACTTCCCGCACCGGTGCCGCCTCGCCGCCCTTGCGGCGGCCGAACGCGCCGCGGCGCCGCGACGGCCGCGGTGCGGCGCTCCCGCGGGACCGGTCGTCGTCGAACGGAATGACCTTGGCGTCCGCCATCGTTGATGCGCTCCTCGGTTGGCGCTCTGCGTCAGTTGGCGCTCTGCGTCGGGGGGTGGCCGCCGCTGCCCCGCAGGGACAGCGCGGCGATCCGGTCGACGGCCCCCGCGAGGGCCTCCGGGGGCAGCAGCCCGGGACCCCGGCTGCGCGCGAAGTCCGCGAACGTCTGCGCCGTGGTGTACTTCGGCCGGTATCCCAGTGTCTCGCGCAGCTGGTCCGTGGCAACGACCCGGCCGTGGGTCAGGAGCCGGATCTGCTCGGGCGAGAAGTCCGTCATGCCCAGCGTACGCACCAGGGAACCGGCCCAGGTGACGGCGGGCAGCAGCAGCGGGACCGTGGGACGGCCGAGCCGCCGGGAGCACTGGGAGAGCAGCAGGACACCGTCGCCGGCGACGTTGAAGGTGCCGCTGTTGAGCGTGCCGCGCGCGGGTTCGTGGGAGCCGATCCGCAGCACCTCGATCACATCGTCCTCGTGCACGAACTGCAGCCGCGGGTCGTAGCCGAGGACGGTGGGCAGCACCGGCAGCGAGAAGTACGAGGCGAGCGGGGTGTCGGCGGTCGGCCCGAGGATGTTGGCGAAGCGCAGCACGCACACCGCCACGTCCGGCCGCCGCCGGGCGAACCCGCGCACATAGCCCTCGACCTCGACCGCGTCCTTGGCGAAACCGCCGCTGGGCAGCGACTTGGGCGGCGTGGTCTCGGTGAACACGGCCGGATCGCGCGGCGCCGACCCGTACACGTTGGTGCTGGACTTCACCACCAGGCGCTTCACGTTCGGGGACTTCTGGCAGGCGCCGAGCAGCTGCATCGTCCCGATGACGTTGGTCTCCTTGACCGTGGCCCGGCTGCCGCTGCCGAGGGGCGTGCCGGTGACGTCCATGTGGACCACCGTGTCGGCGCCCGTCTCGGCGAGCACCCGGCCGATGGTGGGCCGGCGGATGTCGGCGCGGATGAACTCGGCGCCGCCGAGGTGGTGCTCGGGCTGCACCGCGTCCACGGCGATCACCCGGTCGACCTGCGGGTCACGCTGGATCCGGCGGACGAACCGGCCCCCCAGTCGACGGGCCACTCCGGTCACGAGCACGACCTTGCCCACGATCAGCGCCTTCCTTCAGCCGGTGCGGATGGTGCGGACGGTGCCACGCTGCTGTCTCCCACGCTCGTACCCTGCCGTGTTCCCCCGCCCCGGGCCAACTTAGCGGGTCGATGTTGCGCTGTGATGACCCCCGGACGCAGGACGTGACCGTGGGCACAGGTCCCGTGGCGACGGCTCAACATGGCTGCCCGGACACGCGTGTGGCCCCCCACCGGTGCGGTGGAGGGCCACAGACACGATCGCGTCGCGCCGAGTCGGCCGTACGGCGTACCGCGGTACCGGTTGGCACCGGCCGCGCCGCCTACGGCCGGCGGCTCACTTCTTGTTACGACGCTGAACGCGCGTGCGCTTGAGCAGCTTGCGGTGCTTCTTCTTGGCCATCCGCTTACGCCGCTTCTTGATCACAGAGCCCACGACAACCCTCGCTCACTTCTCATCACTCGGTGTTTGGGCGCCATGGGCCCACACGACCTACGAGGGGCTAGCCTACCCCGCCGGAGCATCGCGCTTGAAATCGAGAGGCCGGGGATCCGGAAACACCCGGTGGTGCCTGTGCCCGGGCACCCGGACTCCCCCGGTCTCCCGACCCCCCTGGCTCTGTGCCGTCAGGGTTTCGTCAGGCGGTTTCCACCCCCACGTAGCTCTCACGGAGGTACTCGTGAACCGCTTGCTCGGGGACGCGGAAGGACCGCCCCACCCGGATCGCGGGCAGATGACCGCTGTGCACCAGGCGGTACACGGTCATCTTCGACACTCGCATCACCGAGGCGACTTCCGCCACGGTAAGGAACTGAACCTCGTTCAGAGGCCTCTCGCCAGCTGCAGCCATGACACACCTGAACCTTCCGCACTCGACGGGCCACCGGCTTCCCCTTCCGGTGACTCTTCGTCGTTGCGTGCTCACTCCCCAATGTAGGGGCGGGTGATGCGAGTGGGGAAGAGGTGCACCCATCGGCGGCCTACTGTGACAGACACGCTCGATTGAGTACGTAGCGGGCCGACGGCAGGGGGTGGGCGAACCGCACCCCGTCATCACGTGGAACGCCGACGGACATGCGCCCCGCGACCCCACCCATGCACGGCACCGAACCTCCGGCGCCACCGGACCCGATGGCCTCACACCCCTGCTGACCTGCTCCGCAGCCGCAGTCGTGCCCCCCGGAGACCGGCCGGAGCAGGCCTTCACGGCCGGCCGCGACCGCATCCCCCGCAGCGCGGACCGGGACCGCCGGACGAGCGAGTGCGCCGGTCTCACAACCGGTGCGTCCCGCCCCCGTCGCGCGGACGGGCGGGACTCGCCGTACGTCATCCCGGCGGCACGTACGTAGACCGAACCGGGTCGTTTTGTCGACACAACGACCCTACGCCCGACGCACCCGAACCACGCACATCACAGCCGTACACCTGACGGCCCCACGCACCCCAGGCACGCTCACCACACCGACGGCGACGCCGTCGCCGTCGCTGTGACTGTGGCCACGGGCCCGGGGCCTCCCCGGCGGGGAACGCGTCCCTACGGCAGCAGCCCCCGCAGCGGGAACACCGCCCGCCGTGTCGCCAGCACCGCCTGGTCGATCCGGTCCGCCGGGTCGTACCCCGACTCCCACGCGGCCCACCGCACCGGCCACCGGCCGTCGGTCATCCGCACCGGCCCCAGCTGCCGCGTCCGCGCGTACACCGCCTGCCGCCAGCTCTCCGGGATCACGGTGTCCGGCTCCACCGGCCGCCCCGCCGCGATCCCCACCAGATGCGTCCACGACCGCGGTACGACCTCCACCACGGCGTATCCGCCGCCGCCGAGCGCGATCCACTTCCCGTCGGCGTGCTCGTGCGCCAGGTCGTGGCAGGCCATCTGTACGGCACGCTGCGCGTCCAGCGACACCGCCAGGTGGGCCAGCGGGTCCTCGAAGTGCGTGTCGGCGCCGTGCTGGGTGACCAGCACCTGCGGCCGGAACTCGGCGAGCAGCTCCGGCACCACGGCGTGGAAGGCCCGCAGCCACCCGGCGTCCCCGGTCCCGGCCGGCAGCGCCAGATTGACGGAGGCGCCCTCGGCGGTGTCCGCACCGGTCTCCTCGGGCCACCCGGTCTGCGGGAACAGGGTGCGGGGATGCTCGTGCAGCGAGACGGTCAGCACCCGCGGGTCCTCCCAGAACGCCGCCTGCACGCCGTCCCCGTGATGCACGTCGACGTCCACGTACGCGACCCGCTCCGCGCCCAGCTCCAGCAGCCGCGCGATGGCCAGCGCGGCGTCGTTGTAGATGCAGAACCCGGAGGCGGCGCCCGGCATGGCGTGGTGCAGTCCGCCCGTGAAGTTCACCGCGTGCAGCGCGTCCCCCCGCCACACCGCCTCCGCCGCGCCCACCGACTGGCCCGCGATCAGCGCGGACACCTCGTGCATCCCGGCGAACGCGGGATCGTCCGTCGTCCCGAGCCCGTACGAGGGATCCGCCCTGTCCGGGTCGGCCGACGCGGTCCTCACCGCGTCGATGTAGTCCTGCCGGTGCACCAGCCGCAGCGTGGACTCCCCCGCCGGCTTGGCCGTCACCACCTCGACCGCGCGGTGCAGACCGAGGGCGTCGACCAGCCCCCGGGTCAGCGCCAGCCGGACCGGGTCCATGGGATGGTCCCGCCCGAAGTCATAGCCCGTTACTGCCTCGTCCCACATCAGCTGTGTGCGGCCGCTCATGGCCTTCACGGTATCTTTCCGGCCGCGCCGCGAACGAGTGGGCATAGGCCAACGTCACGAGCACCAGCGCCATCGGCACCAGCATGGCTCCGCGATAGCTCCAGACGTCCCCCAGCGCACCGACCAGGGGCGAGCCGACCAGGAAGCCGACGTAGTTGAAGATGTTGAGCCGCGCGACAGCCGCGTCCGAGGCGTCCGGAAACAGCCGTCCGGCCGCCGCGAAGGTCTGCGGGACCAGCACGCACAGCCCCACGCCCAGCAGCGTGAACCCGAGCATGCCCACCCATGGCCCGGGCGCCGCGGCCACCACCCCGAACCCCACCGCCGCCACCAGCGCCCCCAGCCGCACGACGGCCACCGCGCCGAAGCGCCGCACCCCGGAGTCGCCGAGGGTGCGCCCCAGCAACGTGGTCACCATGTACACGTTGTAGGGCACCGTCGCCAGCTGCTCGGAACTCCCGAGGGTGTCCTGGAGGTACTTGGCGCTCCAGTTGGAGACGGTCGAGTCGCCGATGTAGGCGAAGGTCATGACGAGGCAGAGGGGCAGGAGGAGCTTGAAGACGATGCCGCTGCCCTGGACACCGCCGCTGCCGCTGTCGCCGCTGCTCCCGCTGTTCGCGCCCGCCGTGGCCCCTGGGGCCCCCTCGGTGGGCCGGGTGGGTGCCGCGGGTCCCTCTCCGTCGACGTACCAGCGGCCGGCGAGGAGGGCCGCGGGCAGCAGCACGGTCACGACGGGGAGGTACGACACCCACAGCGTCAGATGCCAGTGCGCCCCCGCCCAGGCCAGCGAGGCCCCGAGGATCCCGCCCAGGCTGTACGCGGCATGGAAGCTGAGCATGATGCTGCGCCCGTACGCCCGCTGGAGGCTGACCCCGAGCATGTTCATCGAGGCGTCCAGCACACCGACCGCCAGCCCGAACACGGCCAGCGCCGAGGCCAGTTCGGGCATCCGGCTGCCCGACCCGACGCCGACCAGGGCGAGCAGGACGACGGGCTGGGACCAGCGCAGCAGCCGGCTGGGCCGGATCCGCTTCACCAGTTGCTCCGTGGTGACGCTCCCGACCCCGGCGAGTACCGGGACGGCGGCCAGGAAGACGGGCAGCAGTGCGTCGGAGACGCCGTACCTGTCCTGGACGGCCGGGATGCGCGTCACGAGCAGAGCGAAGGCGACGCCCTGAGCGAAGAAGCTGAACGCCAGCGAGGCCCTGCCGCGCCGCAGCACATCAGTCATGGCGGCGAGCGTAGGGCCCCGGGCTACTGCTGGGTAGATATCGCCGAAGGTGAATTCCGTTCAGCTTCGCCTTCGGATCAGCTTCGTCTTCGGACGGTGTGCGCCGTCATGCGGCAGCGAGCGCGGGCACCTCGGCGGGTTCCCCGGCCTCCAGGCTCTCGCCGCGGGTGTCGGCCCAGCCGTCCTCACGGGCCTCGGCGCAGACCAGCCGGCCCATCGGCTTCGCGGCCACCGCGCCGCTGATCAGCATCCCGAGGGTCATCGCGGCCACCATGACGAGCGAACCGAGCCACACCATGGTGTCCACCGGCACGGTGTAGGCACCCACCACCCGCACCACGCACTCCGCGAGCAACACGGCTCCCCACACCAGGGAGAAGACCCGCTCGAGCCGCAGGAACGCCGTGGAGGCCGTCGCCGTGCCGCTCGCCAGACGCTCCCAGGCGGCCTCGCGGCCCTCGTCGCCCCGCACCACGAACGGCTTCAGGCCGGCGGTCATCATCGGCCTGCCCAGGGCCACGGACACCAGGATACCGATCCCGATGGTGCTGCTGACCCCGCTGTCCTTGGCGAGCATCAGCCGCGGATCGCCGGAGACGAAGCTGAGCGTCAGGGAGACCACGTTCACCACGAGGATGAGCAGGGCCAGGGCATTGGCCTTCCGCTCCTTCAGCACGCTCCACACGGTCCGCACGGCGGGGACCAGGCTGCTCCAGACGAGAGCGGTGAAGGTGCTCGCCCCGAAGGCGTCCTTGAGGAGGTAGTACGCCCCCATCGGCACCGCCACGTCGAGGAGCATGGGCCTGAAGTTCTGGATCTGCTGCGCGTTCGTCTTCGTCTGTGCGTTCGTCTTCGTCGTCATGCCCTCAGCTTCGCGGCAGGGACGGGTCGGGCAGTAGAAACGATCGTCCGGTGCTCGGCATGACATCTGTCATGGGTCCGGATGTCGTGCGTCCAGGGAAAACAAAAAAGGCCCACACCGTTTTACGGTGTGGGCCTTTCTCAAGAATTGTTCGGCGGTGTCCTACTCTCCCACAGGGTCCCCCCTGCAGTACCATCGGCGCTGTGAGGCTTAGCTTCCGGGTTCGGAATGTAACCGGGCG